>JBDTWG010000044.1:0-15441 GCA_040006855.1 Nitrospira sp. | reverse complement strand
CGCGCACTCAGACCTGACTGCGTAAAGAGACTCTCCAACACTCGATAGAGACCAATGGCCGATTTTCTTCCACATTTGATGGCTGACGGACTCGAATATTCAATCGCATAGCCGCGCTCCTCAGTGAGCCGATGGAGGAGGCCTTTCACTGCTTCGGTTATGGACAACTCTACGACTTTTGGATAGAGGCTAAACTCTAATCCCCTCACTTTTCCCTGAGTCGCGGCGATAATCTCCTGCAGCTTCGGGATGGCCTCGGCTACCATCTCTGGATTCATCGCGTACTGTTTGCGCATGACAGAAAGATGCAAAGAAATCAATGTGAGGTTTTGCGCGATCTCATCATGAAGCGTCAGCGCAGCCGCCCGCTTTTCCTCTTCGTGGGTCACTAACACCTGATGCAGCACAGGTATGAGTGACTCCTTGCTGTCCGTCTCTTTATGACTCATTGCATCATCACCGTGGAATCACTTCCGACTCTTTGATTAGCTGGTGCGACCGCGGTTGTGCATAAACGTCGTCAGGAGGCGTTCGAGTTCATCATGATCCACCGGCTTGACCAAGTACGCATCAAACCCCGCCTCTTTGCCGATGTCTTGGTACTCTTTGTGGCCATAGCCTGAAATTCCAATGATGCGGAGATCGTGACCCCTGTCTCGCTGACGGAGTTCACGGGCGATCGCGAACCCGTCCAAGCCAGGCAGGCCCACATCCAGTAACACGACATCCGGACGAAAGGACATACATCGGTCCAGCGCTTCGGTTCCATTCAATGCCGTCTCCAGGTCGTGCCCCGACAGCCTCAGCAAGGTCGCAAACGTTGCGACCAGGGCTGGATTGTCGTCTACCACGAGAATCCGTAATCCTAACGATGACTCACGGGTCACCACCTCCGAAGGCGGTCGTTGTGTCTCCTGGGGCGCCTCTGCCAATGGAATTCGGACGATGAATTCGGTGCCTGTTCCCATGCCGTCACTCCTGGCCACAATCGATCCATTGTGGAGGCCGACGATGCTCCGCGCTAAGGTGAGTCCTATTCCAAGACCGCCCTCGGTGCGACTGAGTGACTGATCTCCCTGCACGAACAGGTCGAAAATGTATGGGAGGAGGGTCTCGGGAATTCCCGCGCCGGCATCACGAATCGAGAGGACGGCATCCGCGCCATCCTGCCCAAGACGGATTGTCACGCGCCCATGCGGAGGGGTGTACTTCCCCGCATTATGAAGGATGTTGCCGATGACTTGTGCGAACCGGTAAAAGTCTGCGGCCACCCATAACGGACTAGGGGCCATGTCCATGACCAACTCGATCTGACGCGAGGCCAGGAACGGTTTCATGGTTTCGAGAGCATGAGCCACAATGGCGGATAATTTGACTGTGGCCGTCTTGAGCGTAATCTTGCCATGTGTTATGCGGGAGACATCCAGCAAATCGTCGATGAGCTTCCGCAGATGGCGCAGTTGTTCTTCGGCAATCTGACAGGTGTCGAGGCCTGCCGCCGGAACGTGGGGGAGCTTCTGAAGCACTGCCAGCGCATTCGCAATGGCGGCCAGAGGATTCCTCAATTCGTGCGCCAGCATGGCGAGGTATTCGTCCTTCCGCCGGTTCTCTTCCAATAATCGCTGGGTCTGCTCTCGTAATGACCGCTCCAAATTACGTTGATTCGTCACCTCATGAAATACCAGCACGACGCCCCTGATTTGCCCGTCCTCGTCACGGATGGGTGCTGCCCCATCATCGATTGCCACGCTCACGCCGGTCCGGGAGATGAGGACCGTATGGTTCGCGAGACCCGTAATGATGCCTTCCTCCAACGTGCGTCGGACGGGACTTCTCACCGGCAGCCGAGTCTCTTCATTGACGATAGTGAAAATGCTCTCTAACTCTTGACCGATGGCGTCGACCGATGTCCATCCGGTCAGCGAGCTGGCAGTCGGATTCAAGAAGACCACGCGCCCGGTCGTGTCCGTGGCGATGACGGCATCGCTAATGCTGGACAAGGTAACCTGCAGCCAGCGCTGCTGCTTGGCCAACTCCTTCTCGGCAGCCCTGCGGGCTTTTATTTCGCGATGGAGGTCTTCGATTTGACGGGTGAGTACTGTGAATTGATTGGCGATACTGCGAGGGGTGAGTCGGAGCAAGATGAGCGGGTCACTTGCGCCGGCCGCGGGAGACATTCTGGCTCCTTCGACCCGATAATGGCTTCCTCCCTGTTCGATGCCGTGGGGCTTGAGTTGGAGCCCACCAAGTGTAAATTGTCGGCTTCTTGCGCATAGTCCCAGCCAGGCTAGCACCTGATCGGGAGGGGTGGCGGCATACTCTGTCAATGACCGGGCTTTAAGAGCGTCCCGGCTCTGGCCCAGTAGGCTCAGGAGCTTTCGATTGGCGGCATGAATGAGGCCGTCACTGCTCACCAATGCAAGGGCCTCGGGGAAAAGGTCAGCCCATTGTGAAAACTGCTCCGGTTGCATGTAGCGGTCAGCCCTTATAGTACTCACGGGCTGTGTGATCGCCGGGTTGCTCGGATGGCTTGAGCAACACCACGACGCGACAACCGGGGTCACCGTCTGCAATGGTCTTTTCAAGCACCACCTTCGCATAGCCGAGATTCTCGGCGGCAATGCTCCCGAATACGTTCGAGGTCATCATGCAGAGGGCTTTCCTGCCGATCACCTTGTCCCCGAAGGGACAGGCACGATTTCCTAACACGATTTTGTCCTCGTCCTGCTCGATGACAAAAAAGTCGCCCTCTATTCGGCGTTTCAGATCCACCAGCACATCAGCGACCTGGTGGGCCTTCAGGGAAGGGAGGGAAAGACTCTCTCGATACATTTCATTAATTTGTTGGCCCATGCGCTGGCCGACGACACTGACGAAGCCGGATGCCTCATCTAACCCGACGACGTCCGACAAGGTGCCTGCCAGTTCCCTTAAGAGGGTCCGCAAAAACACATCGCGCTCCAGCGGGACCTCCATCATGGCAAGTGGCTTCAGTTCAGACATGATTCCTCCTACCCTAAAAAGAGAACCGCATCGCCGCAGACTGTGCACCGGGAGTCGAAGAAAGGCTTGAAAGCCTCGACGCTTCTACGAGGAACCAAGCGTGATGAACACAGCCGGCGCGAATGGCCGCCCCAGAATATTCCTGGGAGCAGTTCTAATCAAATGATATTTGTGATTGTCCGGGAAGGCTGTGAGCTCGGCTGCGTGCGCGTGGCATGGCTCTCTGAAAGGCAGCCTGTCGTCATTCAGCCGAACATGCTTCTCAGCGCATGGTCATGGTTCACCCAATAATAAGTAAGCAGCTCTTCATCGAAGATGCCCATAGGACTTCCTCTAGGGCGGGGACCCTAACACAGATGGGGTCTATCGTGACCTCGGGGAAACCCTGGGTGTCTCCTCTGAACCGAGGGTATCCGGAATGCACTGATGACCTCCGGCCATATCCGACTGTCCAATAGTCATGACTGCGGCCACTCTAGGAGACATTCGCCTTGCATACTCAGGTTCGATCGAGATTCGGCGGATGTGTCAGCGGTCTACCTTGTAGGTACGTAACGCAGAATTTCGGCATGGTATAATCCGCCACTTATGAGCAACTCCATCATCATCAAAGGGGCGCGTGAACACAATCTGAAGAATCTCGACGTCGAGATTCCGCGGGACAAACTCGTGGTCATGACCGGCCTGAGCGGCTCGGGAAAGTCCTCGCTGGCCTTCGATACCATCTATGCGGAAGGGCAGCGGCGTTATGTCGAATCCCTGTCTGCCTATGCTCGACAGTTTCTCGAGCAGATGGGCAAACCCGACGTGGACTCCATCGAAGGGTTGTCGCCGGCAATTTCCATCGAACAGAAGAGCACCAGCCACAACCCCCGCTCCACGGTCGGAACCGTCACAGAGATCTACGATTATCTGCGGCTGCTCTACGCCCGCGTCGGTCACCCGTATTGCTTCCAATGCGGGCAGGAGATTACGGCGCAGACGGTGCAGCAGATGGTGGATGCGATCTGCGAGTTGCCGGAGGGGTCGAAATTCCAAATCCTGTCGCCAATTGTTCGTGGGCGAAAAGGGGAATATCGGAAAGAACTGCTGGAGATGCGGAAGGCCGGCTACGTGCGGGCGCGGATCGACGGGGAATTGGTCGATCTCGATGATGACGTGATCCTCGACAAGCAGAAGAAGCACAACATCGAGATCGTCGTCGATCGGTTGGTCATGAAGCCGGGCGATGCGCTGATGCGCCGGGTGGCCGATTCTGTCGAAACGTCGGTAAAACTGGCCGGTGGGTTGGTGGGCATCCTGGCGGAGACAGGCAAGCTCCATCTCTATAGCGAAAAACTGGCCTGCATCAAGTGCGGCGTGAGTTATCCTGAGATCACCCCCCGAGTTTTTTCCTTCAATAGCCCGCATGGGGCCTGTCCGGCCTGCGACGGGATCGGCTATGCCATGACGCCGGGCGCATCGGAAGACGAAGACTTCACCTTGCTGGAACGCTGCGAGATCTGCCAGGGGGCGCGGCTCAAACCGGAAAGTCTGGCAGTCAAGATCGCCAAGAAATCGATTGCCGAAGTGACGCGGCTATCCGTGCGAGCGGCGGCGGACTTTTTCACGACGCTCAAGTTTACCGAGCGCGAACTCGTCATCGCCCATCGCATCCTGAAAGAAATTCGCGAGCGGTTGGGGTTCTTGGTCAACGTCGGATTGGATTATCTGACGTTGGATCGTCCGGCCGCCACGCTGTCTGGTGGAGAGGGCCAGCGCATTCGCCTGGCAACCCAAATCGGCTCGGGGCTTGTCGGCGTGTTGTACATCTTGGATGAACCGTCGATCGGCCTCCATCAACGAGACAATCGTCGGCTGCTCACCACATTGCTCCGCCTGCGTGATCTGGGCAATACGGTGATTGTGGTGGAGCACGATGCGGAGACCATGCAGGCGGCCGACTACATTCTGGACTTGGGCCCGGGCGCCGGCACGCATGGCGGCAGAATCATTGCGCAGGGCACGCCGAAGCAGGTGATGGCGAATCCGGATTCCTTAACCGGGATGTACTTGCGTGGTGAGCAGATGGTCTCGCTTCCGCAACGCACGCGCAAGGCCAAAGGGGCTTTGACCATCGTCGGCGCGAAGAAACACAACCTCAAGGGCGTTACCGTCAATATTCCCCTGGGCCTCCTGACCTGTGTCACCGGCGTCTCGGGCTCCGGTAAAAGCACCCTCGTGCTGGAAGTCTTGTTCCATTCGCTCTCGCAACTGCTCTACCAGAAGAAACCGAAGATCGATGGCTGCAAGGAACTCAAAGGCGTCGATGCGCTGGATAAAATTATCGATATCGACCAGTCGCCGATCGGGCGCACGCCCCGGTCGAATCCAGCCACCTACACCGGCCTCTTCACGTTCATCCGCGATCTGTTTTCGAATTTGCCGGAGTCTCGCGTGCGCGGGTACAAGCCGGGGCGCTACAGTTTCAACGTCAAAGGCGGGCGCTGCGAAGCCTGCCAGGGCGATGGGCTGATCAAGATCGAGATGCATTTTTTGCCTGATGTCTACGTCACGTGCGAGGTCTGCAAAGGCCAGCGCTACAACCGGGAGACATTGGAGATTCAGTACAAGGGCCGCAGCATCGCCGACATCCTGAATATGACGGTCGATGAGGCGCTGGAGTTCTTCGAGAACATTCCCTACATCAAGACGAAACTGCAAACGCTCCACGATGTCGGGCTGCATTATGTCAAGCTGGGGCAATCCGCCACCACGCTGTCGGGCGGTGAAGCGCAACGTGTAAAGCTCTCGCGGGAACTCTCGAAACGTCCCACCGGCCGAACGATGTATATTTTGGACGAACCCACCACCGGGCTGCACTTCGCTGATATTCAGCGCTTGCTGGATGTGCTCAACCGTTTGGTCGAGACCGGCAATACCGTGCTCGTGATCGAACACAATCTGGACATGATCCGCAACGCGGATTGGGTCATTGACCTCGGTCCCGAAGGCGGCGACCGAGGGGGCGAGATTGTGGCCGAAGGGCCGCCAAAAGAAATCGCCAAGTCGAAGCGGTCGTACACGGGGCAGGTGCTGAAAGAAGCGGGGGTGTAAGGGATGGGGCTTGAGGGAGTCGGCATGACGCGACGGATATGGATAGAGTAAGTGCCCGGTCACTTTCCATACGCTGCGTGCGACTCTGAAGCGCGACCAGGGTCGCATGCCGTCGCACGGCAGCGCGTTTATCTGCTACATCTCACCACACCCGCTATGCCAACTCCCTCAAGCCCCATCCCTTCCACCCCCTAAGAGGGAAGGAGCGTGGGAGTACGGGCGCAATGATCTTCAGCCTCTCACGAGCGCTGAGCTAGAAACGTAGTTGCATGTCAACAGCAGAAACCCCTCAAGAGATAATCTCCATCATCGGCTCACAGTACTTCACCCCTATTGCCCAGTTGATCGACAAATGGGTAGATCGCCGCCCTGTGCGCCGTGATTCCGTTGGAGCTCCGTTCTTCGAGGGTGGTTATGCGGTTTCGGTTATTATTCTGTTAGTAGCTGCAGTCGAGTCGTTCGTAGTCAGAGATCGCTATTTCAGCAGCAGGCAGCCGTCTAGGAATCATACTGCCGTCCCAGAGTACATGAAGGAGCTGTATCGATACCGTGGATACAAACGTCTCTCTGAATTGTTTGTGGTTCGGGATGCAGTCATCCACAGTCATGTTTGGGCGCTGAAGTTCGTGGTTCGCAAATCTGGTAGTCGCCGGTTGGTCTCCGCTAGTCGAATAAGCTGGAGTGGAAACGAGCGCCTCAGATCACGGCTAAACCCCAAGACATACCGCACCAAACTGCTACGCTTTAACACAATCCCTTCACGCCTAGACAGAACCGATGTAATCAAAGCATTCAGAGTCGTTCTGGTGACTCTTCGTTTTCTGGCCAAGAGAGGCGCTAATCATTTGCCAGTCTTCCCCTTTCCGGTACAGCATCAAGGTCAACGCCTGTCTTTTGAGGAACTGCCAAATTGTTTGGCCAAGTTACCGCCGCCTAGCATGGAAAGGGAGTGATGGACTTGCTCGCCATTCCTTCTCCCGCTACTGCTTGCATATATTCCAAAGGAGGACCATGCATACAATCCTATTGCTCACCGTCTCCAACATCTTCATGACCTTCGCCTGATACGGGCCCCTCAAGTACAACAGTCGCTGCTGTGGATCGCTATCCTCATAAGATGGGGATCGCCTTCGCGGAATATTGTTTTCTAGTGCCGGCGAACCGGATCGGGTATTACGAATTCACTCCGGTGCAGCTCAAGACGATTCAGCACGTCATCACCCTCGTCGTTTTTTATAGAGGCCTGCCGGATAAATGTTCCCTCTATAGCCTTTATAGCCTTGCGCTCTGATTACAGTTGACGCGGACCCCCTCCAGCCTTGGTGGCCTTGCTAGGCGTTTCTTCCCTCTCCCCAAGGGTAATCACTAGGCCCGCCTTCGGCGTTCATCAGTTACAACATGAACAAGCAGCTTCGTTGGGAATTTTATGGTTCGCAGGTAGAGAGAAGGAGGCATCTATGAAGGCATCACCATCAGTAAAAAACCTGGGATTGGGCCTGTGCGTTGTAGGAGCCGGCTTATTATTCGGAGCCTGTAACACGACGAAGGCTACGATGGACACCACCGTCAATTTTTTCTCGAGTACGAGTCCAAATGAGCTCTTTTCTGCCGACGGGATGGTGTTGAAGGAGCAGAGGATCAATCTGTTCGCGGGAGTGACGTATGAGAATCTGCGGCAGGAAGCGGCGGCCGGCGGTGGTCAATACGTGACTGCGTTAGCCTCGTTGTACGAGATTCCAGTGGCGAAACACCAAGACTTTGGTTTGGTCCTGCAACGCAAACATGCCGACTTGTTTGCGGCGGGGCTGGAGGAAGATCGAACCGCGCATCTCAAAATGGTCAGCGCGTTGAATCGAGAGTTAGTAGCGGCGGCATTAGTGCCGTAATCCGCGGGTTGTGAGGAGGCATGTATGGGAACGATGGGAAAAGGATTCATGCTCTGGTTGCTCGGTGTACCGGCCAGCCTCCTACTGTTGTTATGGTTTCTGGGAATTTTAAAATAATCTCACACCGAACCCCTAAGGTCGGCTGAGGCAAACGTACATTTGGAGGTAAGAATATGACATTACGAAATCTGCTGATGATGGCCGCAGCACTGACAATAGCTGGGGTTCCAGCTTATGCTGCCGATTTAGAAACGCAGGTGGTCGATAAGAACTGCTTCATCGAGGTTTTTGAGGACGACAACTTCGATCCCGATGATCCTCATATCGTGCTGCAAGGCCCGAAGGAGTATGCCACGCTGAAGAGTCTGGCTGGTAAAGACTGGAGTAATGATATCGAAAGCGTGATCGTCGGCTCCAACGCCACCGTGCGCGCCTACGAGGATAAAGATTTCAAAGGCACGGAACTCGCGTTCGTGCCAGGACAACGAGTGGCTAATCTGGGAAAGCTGGATATGGCGAACGATATTGAATCGCTCAAAATTTCCTGCGGCAAGTAACCGATTCGGCTGACAGAAGTCAGCACGGCCATGCGTCACGAGCCTGCCACGGAAGTGGCAGGCTCGTTGTCGTTCAGCGTGAGGTCAAATCGATACTCCTCCAGAGTGCCGACGATTTGCCTCGCATAGACGGCGTGCTCGCCCGCTCGCGCAAACAAAGCACGCGCGATTCATCGCGGTGCCGTCTACGGAAGGAGCGCATCTCCCGCGACGTTCGTGGCAACGGGGGTGAAAATGAATCCAATGATTGGGATCAGATACCACATCGTGGCCTCATCCGATTGCACGATCCTCACCTTGGTGGCTCCGTGTTTTTTGGCCTCATCGGCAAAACTCTGGACAGTTTGGCTCAGTGTGGCATCTCCCCAGATCGGTTTGGTCATGAACAGGTGCACGGCATAGTTTCTCGTGTTGATGTGTGTCAAGTGATCACCATCCACCCCTTTGATTCCTCGGGGGTCAGACGCGACACTTGAGATTGAGCATCCGGTCCCGACTCCCAAGACAACCATAAGCAATGCGGAAGTTATACGTCTCATCGATTCCTCCTCTGGACATAAGTCCGGTGTGAGTTAACTGGCGTGAACTGGAACTCCGAGATGCTCCGTGTGGCGAAGGTGGAAATCTTTCGGCCTACAGTCGCCCGGTCAGCACTAAAATCAACAAAATCAAGACGACTAGGCCGAGCCCGCCGCTTGGCGCATACCCCCAGTTTGCGCTGTGAGGCCAGGTCGGCAACGCGCCGACAAGCATGAGAATCAGAACCACTAACAGTATAGTGCCCATCTAGTACCTCCATAACAAGATGTGTGTACTTAGAAATTCTGTCTGCGACAATCTACAGGGCTACGCGGATGTCCTGTCTGCGTTTGGTTGACTCGTGGTGGGCCCAGTCCAAACAGCCCCGCTGTGACTCTCGTTCTGGTTCATCCCCAGCGCATTTGTATCGCCTCATTTCATTTGCCGATGAAATCGCCCACGGAAGATAAGGGCTCAACATGGTCGCAGAAGATCTTGAATGCCACCAGGAGTGGGACGGCGAGCAATGCCCCGCCGATACCCCAGATCCATCCCCACAGCATGAGACCGATGAGGAGCACCACAGGATTGATCTCCAGCCGTTGACCAAGGATCATTGGGGTGACGAACCAGCCTTCCAGGAGCGCCAGTCCACCGTATACGGCGCCGACGATGAAGACATGGCCCAGTTCGTCGAAGGTCAGGGTCGCCACCAGCAGGACCACGATGATGCCGAACATGTGCCCCAAATAGGGAATAAACGTGAGCAGGGTAGCCATTGCCCCCCAGAGGATGGGATTGGGCATGCCCAGAAAATACATGGCCACGCCTACCAACGTCCCGAGCCCCAGATTGATGCAGGTGACGGTAAAGAGATATCGAAAGAGCTGTTCTTCGATTTGTCGCACGATCTCCACCGCTCGCCGCTTGTCCGGCCAACGCGGTAACACCTTGACAAGCTTTTGGAGGAACAAATCGCCCGACGAGAGCAGGAAGTACAAAAGAATGATGGTCGTCGCGGCCCCAATGAGGAATTCGCCCGTCACGCTGAAGAATTTCATTGGCCAGGCATCGCTTTTCACTTCAACCTGTTGCACTTTTTTCGTCTCATCCAACGTGGCGGCTTTGGAGAGGAGCTCCGTCGCTTTGGTGACTTTCTGCATCGGTTGTTTGAAAACGCGAAGTTTGTACTCGGCTTCGCGGAAGGCGTCTGGCACTCTGGCAGCCCAGTCAGAAGCCGGTTCGGCTAGTCGTGAGGTCCCATAACCAAGGGTGGCCAGCACTAGCGACAACAGAATGGCCGCGCCCACCGGTTCGGGAATATGTAGCTGTTTCAGACGGCGCAAGAGGGGCGCAAAGAGCACCGCGAACAGGAGTGCGATGGTGATGGGAAGAAAAATGACACGCCCAAGGTGAAGGGTAAAAAAGACGGCCAGAATAAACAAACCTGTCAGCGTGACGGAGTGCACGTGCAGCTGTGGCCGGAGCTCGTTGTCGACGTCAGGCGGATCCGAGGCCAGTGGTGTGTGAGAAATCGTCGGATCAATCGTGGTCATCGGTTCCTGTCTCGTGACGTCTCCTTTCGCGTCATGATGCCTCGCGAAGCGGGCAAGGTTTGAGTAGAGTCCTCGCGTGTGAGCTGGCTCCCGCCATATGTCGACGATGCACCGAGTGGAAGCGCGGAGGTTTCAAATGCTCGATCCCGATCAGCCCTGAGAATCTTTGTGAGCACCTGGTCGAGTTTTTCAGCCGGCTGTTCGGCGATCAACGCACCGAGGCGGCCGGCCCGTAGTCGATAGCTCGACTTGCCTACCATCTGCTGCGTGATGCGCGTCAACGTCGAAGTCGAAGCCTCCCCAGCCCGGACAGATTCACCGGCTCCGTATTGCTGCACGTAATCCATCATGAGGTACTGATCCAGATTGGTGGGGATTCCCACGACCGGGACTCCCGCTGCGAAGGCTTGATAGACCGTGGCGCTGCCGCCATTGCAGATGACAAAGTCTGCTCGTCCCGCCGCGCTGAGGCCGGGCAGGTACGGGGCGGTCCATGTACTGTCGGGGAGGTGTTCAGGCGGTCGCCTGCCCGCTGTGGAGACCAGAGCGCCGATGCCAAGACGATGCAACGCTCCTAACACAGTCGACAGGAGCTCAGGCCTGCCCGAGGTGCCGAGGCTGACATACGCCATGGGTCGATCCGGGGGCACAGTCCCCCACCATGGAGGCGTCTCCTCGGGCGACCAGAGTACCGGACCGAGGTAGTGGTGATGTGGCGGGCGGTCAAACGTTGGAACCAACTCGGGCAGGTCGGCGTAGAGCGTTTCATCAGCTTCCGTGAAGACATTCGGAAGGCTATATCCGATGGAGGACAATCCATATTCTCTACGGACGTGATTGAGCGCGAAGGCGTGGTGCGCGAAAACGAACGGCCTCATCAAAGTGAACAGCGCCTGCCCGAGTCGCGGACCGAACCGTTGCGTGATGGCGAGCTCCGGCACGACGAAGTGTGGCCGGGCAGAGGGACTCCACTGGGCATTGGTCACCGTCAGATACGGAATGGTGGCCACTCGGGCGCTGATCGAAAGAGACAAGCGAAAGTCTCCGACCACGGCATCCGGATCCAGATCGGCCAAGAGACGCAGGTCCTGCTTCACATATGTTCGGAATTCGTCGACCGTATAGAGCGGCGTGCCCTCGCGCAGGCGATCCCGAAACCGTTCGCTGCTGATGGAGTGTATCGAATGTACGGTGACCGGCAGCGTTTCAAAGAGGTGGAGGTATCGGCGATCGCAGGCCAAATGCACGTCATACCGTTCAGGATCAAGTGCGCGCGCCAGTGCGGCGGCTCTCGCGACATGGGCAAGACTCACGGCCTCGGCAATAAAGAGAATCCGGCGGCGGCCAGACAGGGCAGAATCACCGCAGGGCACATGCAACTCGGAACGCCTCGGGATTGGAGGGGCGGGTTGCCAACTCGTGAGCAATCGGGGGATATCGAGTCGCTTGGCCAACAGTTTGCCGGCCACCATGCGGGTAATCCGAACCACATCCCGCACCTTCCGGAAATGGCTTTGCCTGAGATGACGTCCATAGATGGCTGAGACAGGGACTGTCCGAATTGGCACGCCTATTCGACCGGCTTCAATCAGCAGTTCACTCTCAAATGCAAAGCCCGACGTCGCATCACATCGCGACCCCACCGCATTGAGCACCGCAGTCGGGTACAAGCGAAATCCGGATTGGCTGTCTGAAACGTGAGACCCGGCAGCCCAGGAGATCCAGAAGTTCGCCATATGGTTGGCGAGGTACCGTAACCAGGGAATGGCGCTTCCGGCGTGCAGCCGCGCTCCGATCACGATCGCGGAGGGATCGCGCCGGTGTAGAGTGATGAGAGCCGGGATGTCTCTGGGGTCATGCTGTCCATCACCGTCGAGTGTGACGACAGCGGTAGCCCCTTGGGTCACGGCATGCTGCATGCCCCGCCAGAGTGCGGCGGCCTTGCCCAGATTGCGAGGATGCCGAAGCACCGTCACCGGTAACTCCCGCAGGCACTCCACGGTCTGATCGGCGGACCCATCATCCACGATCACGACCCGATCGAGATATTTCAGTGTCTGGGCCGCGACGGCGTGAATCGTCCGCGCCTCATTGTAGGCCGGAATGACGGCGACGTAACCTTGAGCCGCTTTCCTCATGCCTGGGCTCCATTCATCGAGATAATTTGTCCGGACACATAGGCCGCGGCATCGGAAATCAAATAAGTCACGAGACTTGCCACCTCCTCCGCGGTGCCGGCACGTTTCATCGGGACCAATCGGCCGATGGCCTCGGTGTCGAAGGATGCTTGCGTGGCCGAGGTGGAGATGATTCCTGGCGCCACGGCATTCACCGTGATGTGTCGTGAGGCCAGCTCTAGCGCGAGGGCTTTTGTCGCTCCATGGAGCCCAGCCTTCGCGGCGGCGTAGTTGACCTGCCCACGGTTCCCGATCACCCCACTGATGGAGGTAATGGTGACGATGCGCCCCCAACGCGTGCGGATCATAGGCAGCAGCAGCGGCTGTGTGACATTGAAGAATCCGTTCAGCGACACATCGATGACCTTGCGCCATTGTTCGCGGGTCATGCCCGCCATGGGAGCGTCGTCATAGATGCCGGCGTTGTTCACGAGCACCTGGATAGGGCCGGCAGTAAGCAGTTGTTCGAGGGCCTCCTGGGTCTGCTCGAAATCCGTGACATCGAAACAGACAACCTCAGCCTGGCCCCCCTTGTCTCGAATGGACTGTGCTACGGCCTCGGCGCGCTCTCCGTGCGTGCATCCGTGGACGATGACTTCCAAACCGGTCTCGCCCAACGCCAAGCAAATGGCCCGGCCGATGTCGCCGCTTCCACCGGTCACGAGCGCGCGCTTCTTCATGCCACTCCTTCTGTCGAGACAGGTTGAACCATGTGAGGACGGACGGTCGACATCATCACGGACAGGCGTCCGGTCATCAGGGTTCGACCGTCGCCGGTCATCATGACGTCGTAGATGCTGCCTTCTTCGTGAGTTAACACGAGGGTCGCGCGGATCGTTAATGGTCCAGGCAGATCGTCCAGATGGGACAGCGTTGTGGTGACATCGCGTGCGGAGGCCAGCACTCCCGATAAGAGACTCCCTCCACTCGGCGCTCTAAGAAGTGCCGCATGGGCGGCAATAGCCTGCGCGGCATATTCGATGCTGCAAAGCGCGCGCAACCCGCTGTCGTCACGCAAGGGATTGTCGGGACGCCGATGGCTGGTGGCTCGGCAGACGATGTGATCCTCAGTCCAACTCTCAATACTGTCGAGTAGGCACATGGCTCCCCCATGTGGAATCAGGCGGGAAATGTCCAAGCCTGCGCTGTCCATCAATTCACGCTCCCGGATCGCACAAGACTACGAGGTCGGTGTCGTCTGAATACTCGAGAACCACGGTCTCAATCTTTCGTTTGGCCGACACTGCCAACAGTGGGAGACAACGAGCAGCCGGATTGCTGCGCAGGCTTTCCGGCAATCCATCAGGAAACGTTGTGACGGTTCCGTGCGGTTCGAGTGTGATCTCCCATCGCATGCAGGACCCGACAGGGGTTGTAGGGGATAGCAATAGCGCGGCAGCGAAACTTTCTTCCACCGGACGAATCGAATGCAGCGGAGCAGGAAAGGGGATGTCGGACGCAATCAGCATCACCGGTTGGCGCTCCACTGTGGCATAGGCGGCGGCTTCGATGAGTCCGGCGGCAAACGACACATCGTAAGCACAGACACTGGTGGATGCCAGCCGCGAATGGGTTGCGATGCTCCAATAGCCGGCCGGCGCGTTGAACACGGAGTTGTGAAAGGAGGTGGGAGAGACCTCTCGTGCCGGGCCTGCCAGCGCGTCACAGATTTCCTGCGTGATGGCTCCGTCTCCATCCGACGAGGCGAAGACGGTCGCGATCTCGTCTCCTCTCAGGCCTCCGGCACGAAAGGCATCCTGGGCCGCCATGATGGCGAGACGTGCCGATGCGCTGCTACGACGTCGCTCGGCGGCCGATAACATATCCGGGATCGAGCGAGAGATGGGCGCCATCCGGTATTCCGAAAGACCGGCGAGGATCGGTTGAGCGGCCGCCCACCCGTCCATCCCTGGTCCCGCAATGCCAACCGCGCTGAGAAAGACTTGCATCACGGCCTCTTCCCAAAAATAAGGCTGCAATTATTGCCGCCGAAGCCGAACGAGTTGCTGATCACCGCGCGCAAGGGACGGGATTCACTGTGCAGTATGACGCGGCTCTGGAGTTGAGGATCGAGCCGGTTCATGTGCACCGTGCCTGGAATGAAATCATGTCGCAGGCAGAGCGCCGAGAGAATGGCCTCGGTGATGCCGGCAGCACCGAGCGTATGTCCGGTTCTCCCCTTGGTCGAACTGCAGGGCGTCCTCCCTCCGAATGTGGTCCAGACGGCGCGATCTTCCGCAAGGTCGTTCGCCGGTGTGCCGGTGCCGTGGAGATTGATGTAGTCGATGTCGATCGGCTTCATTTCCGCGCGATCGAGCGCCCGTTCCATGGCCAAGGCCGCGCCCAACCCTTCCGGATGGGGGGTGGACATATGATGGGCATCGCTGCTCTCGCCGTATCCGAGCAGCTCAAGTGCGCCGTCGCGGTCGCCTCGCCGTTCCAGCAACATGAAGCCCGCCGCTTCTCCGATGGAGAGCCCATTTCTGTCTTCGTCGCAGGGCCGGCAGGGAGTTTCGGAAAGCAGTCCAAGTGAGGCGAAGCCGTAGAGCGTCATGAAACACAAACTATCCACTCCGCCCACCACCACGGCATCACACAATCCCACGGCCATCCAGCGAGATGCGCTGGCGAATACCTTGGCGCTGGA
>JBDTWG010000043.1:0-15752 GCA_040006855.1 Nitrospira sp. | reverse complement strand
ATCCTTGCACCTGATACAGTACCGTCACGTGATCGTCTTTCTTCAAATCCTTCACCGCGTTCGCCCCGCCGTCGAAATGGGTCTTCTCATTGGCGACGAAAGTGAACCGGCTGCCCCCGCCGTCTTTTTTGACGGCGAACTTTCCGGATGACGTATCCACCGACAACACCGTTCCCACGAACTCTGTTCCTCTTTCTGATTGCGCCAGGCTTGACTCCAGCACCCCGGACAGAACCGCGGCCATGAAGAGGGCCGGGATCACCACCGCGCTCAAACGTTGCATGGCGCTCATAATCGCCTCCTCGCTTCGGCAACTCGACCTCGCCGCAAACTTCCAGCGGTCGTCGTCCCAGGCCGCGACAGGCGGTTGCCTCGGCTTGCTTACCCCTTACTGATGGTCATGCCTCCGTCGATGGGAAACGTTCCGCCGGTTACCCACATTGCATCATCCGAGGCCAGATACAACACCATCTTCGCCACCTCTTCCGGCTTCCCTGGCCGGCGTATGGCGTACTGCGCGAGAATCGGTTCGAGGTTGGCGGGATTGGCCATCAAGGGCGCCGCCATGGGGGTATCTATCAAACCAGGATTCACCACGTTGCACCGGATATTGTCTTGCGCGTAATCGACAGCCAGGGCCCTGGTCAGCGCATCCAGCCCGCCTTTTGAAGCGGCATAACTCGGTAGCCCGCGAATCCCGACCAGACTGGCCACCGTGGAAATATTGATGATCGCTCCGCCGCCACTCTTGATGAGTTCCGGCACCGCCGCGCGGGTAATTCGGAAGACTCCCGTGAGATTGATGTCCAACACCTTCATCCAGGTCGCATCGTCCGTTTCATGCAAGCGCTTGCCGAAATCGCCGATCCCGGCATTGTTCACCAGGATATGGAGCTTGCCGAAGGTGCGCATCGTCTGCGCGACCACATCCTGCACATGCGCCTCATCCGTGACCGACCCGGTGACGGCCAGCGCCCGTCCGCCATTCACGCCGATGCCTTTCACGACACGGTCAAGTTCTTCCTTCCGACGGCCGGTCACCACGACGGAGGCGCCTTCATCCGCGAACAATTTCGCGATCGCCTCTCCGATTCCCGCATTGCCACCGGTAATGATGGCCACCTTCCCCTGTAACCGATTCATGCTCGCGACTCCTCCCCTTCGCCCTCTTCGTGACTTCCTTCACCGGCTGCATCTGCCACCGCGGCCTTGCCGGCCTGCGACCACCAACCGGCCTCGACCTTTCTCGCCACGGTCAGAAACCCAGAATGCGCCACCATGCGATGGTCCGGGCGCACACTGCGGCCCTGGATCGACCAGGTTCTCAGCAGCGTTTCAAACGTCTCGATCATGCCGAATACCGCGGTGCGTTCAAGCGCATCGACGGTTTGCATGACCTGTGGCACGGTCGGGACAAAGCTCAGATAAATGCCGCCGGAACGTAACACCTTCGCCGCGTGCGGCACGACTTGCCATGGTTCCGGCAAGTCCAGCACAAGACGATCAAACAGACGACCGTCTTCGAGTACGTCGATCCCCTCATAGGCATTCTTTCGACAGGGCATGAGAGTCGACACGGGGCCCATGTACCGTTCGATGTTGGTGAGCGCCGTATGGGCGAAATCATCGCGGGCTTCATAGGTCACGACCAGCCCAGTCGGCCCCACGGCGCGCAACAATGCCATCGTGAGTGCTCCCGACCCTGTACCGGCCTCGAAGACCCGGGCGCCGGGATACACATCGGCCCACATGGGAATCAATGATAGGTCTTTGGGGTATAACACCTGCGCCCCGCGGGGCATTTTGAGGACATACTCCCCAAACGTCGGTCGCAACGCCAGAAATCGCTTCCCCTTGGACAGGGTCACGATCGAACCGTCCGGCTTGCCGATGAGTTCATCGTGAGGAATGGTCTCGCCGCTAAAGTGATAGATATCCCCGGCTTTCAAGGTCAAGGCATAGTGTCGGCCCTTCTTGTCCACCAGATGAACCCGTTCGCTATTTTTCAGTTGTGACATAGTTCGGCATTCTAGGAGACTGCCGACGGGTTTTCAACCGAACGAGCCGCGCTTCGTTCTGCGCCTCTTCCTTCATCCTCCCGCACCGGGCACAGCCGCTCTGCCATGATCCTCTTGACAGTTCAGCGAGCATCCCTATCTCTTTAACGAGTAAACAGGCTTGAGTTTGTCTCGTAAGATTCTCTCAGTGGGGCTATCGCAAGCCTGAGACCTCTGGGCCGAATCCTTTTCGGAGATATTTGTCTCTAATGTATTGATGGCTACTAGCCTCTACAAGCAGTCACATAGCTAACCTCCCCAGGATGGGGAAGAGGGGGGTAATCACAATGAAACATGCGCTCGCGATTCAAGACGATATAGAGCCGGCGGTGGTGTCGCAGGTTGACCCGGATGCAGATGACCCGGAAGCCAGCGGCTTGCTGGACAGCATTGCTCAGGACCCGGACGACCAGCCGGAAGCGGAAGCTCAAGCAGAGACAGAGGCGCCGGCGAAAGTATCGCGCTCGGCCTCCTCACCATTTCTTCTGGAATCATTATACTTTCGTTCATTCGGCGAACGCGGCCTACTCGAACGGGATGAAGAGATTGCCTTGGCCAAACAACTTGACCTCGGCACGCGGCAAATTCGTCATACGCTCCAACAAGCGGTGAAAGCCGCCGGTCGCCTCAAACGAACACCCGCCACCACGGAGGGCCTCCAGACGTTGCAGACAGTTCGCCGCCTGAGTGGGCTCTCGGCAACGGTTCTCAATCAGGCGGACGCCGCGCTCTCGCACTTGCGAGAGGAGGCAGCAGCCGGAGGAAAGGCTGGCGCCGCGGCGCAGAAAGAATTGGACGCGTGCCTGGCACAATTGCACACATCTCGCGTCACCTTGGAAACCGCCAAGGATGAGTTGGTCCGTTGCAATCTCCGGTTGGTCGTGAATGTGGCCAAACATTACACCGGACGCGGCCTCACGCTGCTGGATTTGGTGCAAGAAGGCAATATCGGATTGATGAAAGCAGCCGAACGGTACCAACACCGGAAGGGATTTAAATTCAGCACCTACGCCACCTGGTGGATTCGTCAGGGCATCACCCGGTCGCTGGCCGATCAATCACGAACCATCCGCATTCCTGTACACCAGACGGAAGCCTCGAACCGCATCCTTCGAACCTCCCGTCGCCTCGTGCAACAGCTAGGACGTCAGCCGAGGTTAGAGGAGGTCGCTTTGACCATGCGCATGCGACCCGATCGCCTGCATGAAACCATTCAGGCCTTCCAAGAACCGGTGGCGCTGGAACATCGCGTCGGGGATGGCGGAACGGAACTCGGAGAATTGTTACCCGATCATCAGGCGGTGCCGCCGGACGCGCTGGTAAATCGCACGGAACTCACGCGCGAAATGGATCGAATCCTAGGCACCTTGACACCCAGAGAACAAATCGTCATCCGCCTGCGATTCGGCATCGGCGAAGATCAGGCGCGCACCCTCGAACAAGTCGGGCAACATCTGTCGGTGACACGCGAACGCATCCGCCAGATCGAAGCCAAGGCGCTCAAGAAACTCAAGACCCCCGTGGTCAAGGAGATGTTTGCCGCGCTCAAGTAACGCGGACATCGAGCGGTGCACTGTGTACGATGCGGGCGAGGTCATCCACCTCGCCCGTGTTGTTTTGCGAGCGCTTTCGCCCTCCGCGCTATTGTGAGAGAATGCGCTGACGGAGGAACGTGTTCCCCCATGGTTACAGGCTCCTACAACCGCCCTGCTGCCTACCGATCTCACACAAGATGGCTGGCCGTGGGCCTTCTCTCACTGTGCTTGTTCAGCGTGAATACCCCGTCCAAGAGTTTCGGCCAACCGGAAACCGTTGAACCATCGCAGAAAGAATTGTCGGTGCCAGCTACAGTGGCGAAGGTCCGCCCCTCGGTCGTCACGATCCTCACACGCGGCGTTCCCTCAGGGGGATCACAGCACGGAGCCCCGCCAGGCTCAGGGTCAGGCATCATTCTGGATCCTGGCGGATTCATCCTCACCAATAATCATCTGGTGCAAGGTGTGACCAGCGTCGTGGTGGGGCTATCAACCGGACGCCTCACGCCCGGCCGAGTCGTCGCACGCGACTTTCTTCTCGATCTTGCCCTGGTCAGAATCACGGCTCCGGATCTGGTGCCGGCGGAATTCAGTCGGCGCGCCACGGTCGAAATCGGGGAAACCGTCATCGCCATCGGCAATCCTCTCGCCTTAAAAGGAGGATCCACCGTCACGGTGGGCGTAATCAGCGCGATCGACCGTTCGGTTCTGACCCCAGAAGGTGAGACACTCTACGATCTGCTGCAAACGGATGCCGCCATCAACCCCGGCAACAGCGGCGGTCCTCTTGTCGATCGCTACGGCCATGTCATTGGGATCAATGTCGCGATTGCGCCATCGGCGCAAGCGATCAGTTATGCCATCGCCATGGAGGCCATCCTTCCCCATATCCAATCCATGATCGTGCGCGGGTCGGTGTTGCGTCCTGACCTCGGCTTGATTCCTGTGACTGTCACGCCCAGTGTGGCCGCAAGTTTCGATCTCGAAAGTGATCGAGGGATTTTGGCCCTTCAGGTGGACCCGGCGAAACCCGCCGGCCAGGCCGGATTGCAATCCGGCGACGTGGTCACTGCGATCGACAATCATCCAATCTACAACATCGGTGACTTCTGGCACGCCGTTGGAAGCGCGAGTGACCAGATGGCCTTTCAGATCACCGCACAAGGGAAATCCGGCACGGCGACGATCACGGTCACGCGATCCCGCCCTCCACAGCTTCACCCATGATGCCCGATCACCCCGTTGAGACTGAACCTGGAAACGCATCCATGCCCTCGATAGAGCGGGAACGCGCTGATGCTCCTCAAGACGGAACTCTGGTCCTCTGCAGGCGTTTGCCTTACGAAGCCGCCTGGAGCCTGCAACGCGCCTGCCGAGCCGAACGTGCGGCCGACCGCTGCCGTGATCTCCTCTTGCTCATGGAGCATGATCCGGTTTTCACCGCGGGGCGCACCACTCAAGAGGGGCACTGGCCTGGGGAAGAACAACTCACAGGGCAGACCCGCATCCCGGTTATTCGAACCGAGCGAGGCGGGTCGATTACCTACCATGGGCCTGGTCAGGCGATCGGATACCCGATCCTTCGACTCTCCGAGCACTGCGCAGGTCCCAAAGCCTACGTCCACCGGCTGGAGGAGATTCTCATCGCCACCTTGGCCGGGTGGGGGATTTCCGGCTATCGCCTCGAGCGCCTACCGGGTGTATGGGTCGGAAGCAGCTGTCCATCGAAAATCGCCTTTATCGGAGTACGCATCTCACAGGGCATCACGACGCATGGCTTTGCGTTGAATGTTTCCATGGATCTAAGGCCCTTTTCTCATATTGTCCCTTGCGGAATTGCGGACTGCCGTGTCATCACCATGGCGGCTCTTCTGGGGACTGCTCCGGACATGCAAGCCGTCCAGCAGCGGATCGCTGCCATCTTTGCTGAACGATTTCATCTGACCTGGACTCACACCCTCGGTCCTGAGGATTGCAATTCCCTCATGGAGCCTCCGGCGGTGCCGCTCGTGACGAGCCCCATCAATGCGCAATTCAGCCATGAGGAGTGACGCGATGCATGAACTCGATACCCATACCTTTCGCCTCGCCGTGGCCCAATTCAATGAGGCGGCGGAAGCGATGCACCTGGATGTCAACCTCCGCGAGCGCCTGAAACTGCCACAGCGGTCGCTGATCGTCAGTATCCCGGTAAAAATGGATGACGGGCACGTGGAGGTCTTTACCGGGTATCGCGTCCAACATGACACGGCACGCGGTCCGTCGAAGGGTGGCATCCGGTATCATCCCGGGGTGAATCTTGGTGAAGTTGCCGCGCTCTCTATGTGGATGACATGGAAATGCGCGCTGGCGGACCTTCCTTACGGCGGCGCCAAGGGCGGCGTAAAAGTGGATCCCAAACTATTGAGTCGCGGCGAACTGCAGCGGCTGACCCGCCGTTATGCAGCGGAAATTTTCCCACTGATCGGGCCGGATAAGGATGTGCCTGCGCCAGATGTGGGAACAGACCAACAAGTCATGGCCTGGATCATGGACACCTACAGCCAGCAAGTCGGGTATGCCGTGCAAGGGGTGGTGACGGGCAAGCCGCTGTCAATCGGTGGCAGCCTCGGCCGCGAGGAGGCGACAGGCCGCGGCGTGGTCTATGTCACACTGGAGGCACTGCGGCATCTGAACCTCGATGTGACCGACACCACTGTCGCGATTCAGGGCTTCGGCAACGTCGGTTCCCATACAGCCGAAATCATGCAGCAGGCGGGGGCGCGAGTGATCGCCGTGAGCGATGAAAGCGGCGGGATCTACAATTCCAAAGGTCTCGATATTCCTGAGCTGCTGCGCCGGTATCGAGAGCAGCACGAACCGCTCAGCAAAATCACCCTGGGCGAGCCTATTACCAATGAGGAGCTGCTTCAACTGGACTGCACCGTACTCGTTCCCGCGGCGCTCTCCGAACAAATCACTGCCGCGAACGCCGGCAACCTGCGCTGCCGGATCCTCGCCGAAGGAGCGAACGGGCCGACGACCTTGGAGGCTGATCGTATCTTGACCGAGAACGGCGTCTTTATCATTCCCGATATTCTGGCTAATTCCGGCGGCGTCATCGTGTCCTATTTTGAATGGGTGCAGGATGTGCAGCGTTTCTTCTGGAAAGCCACAGACATTCAAGAGCGACTACAGGACATCATCACCAGTGCTTTTCACAGGACCTTGCACTTTTCAGTCGAAAAACGTACGACGATGCGAATGGCGGCTTTAATGTCCGGTATCGATAAGGTGGCCCAAGCGCATCTCCATCGAGGACTCTACCCATAGCCTGATACTATGCCTGGACGCTGTAGCCCACGATGACACGCTATCTCCTTGCGGCGCTTGCCGGAATCTGGATGGCGGACGGTCTTGCCCTGCTGTGTTTCCCCCTACTGGTGATCCGAAGGGTTCAGGAATCGCTTCAACAGAGCCCACACCTCCTTCGCTGGCAAGCCGTGGGTGTGTGCCTCGCTGTCACCCTGGTCGTCTATTCCTCACAGCTCCCTTATCAGCCCCTCTGGTGGATCGCGGGCGGCGCGATGGGCATCAAGAGTGCCTTCCTCGCGTGGGGGCCTCCTGCATGGCGCATATCCCTCCTGAGCTGGTGCTTCTCCCGCGAGGCGATCGACTATCGATTCATCGGACTCGGACTCTGCGCGCTTGCCGTTCTACTTCTGCATGCGTTAGGGTTACTGACGCGATAACGACCGACCTGATGTACTATTCATCGCGATATCCATCATGAGTCACCAATCTATCGCCTCTTTGTGGGAGGCCCATAGCCGAGCAGGCTGGCCGCAGTTTTCTAGCCCGAATGAAGGGCAGTTGATGACCTTGGATACCGTCATCGGTGGTTGCGCCGTGTTCTATCTCGATGGACCGGAGGGATTGGACAGTCAACGTATCCTGATCTTAGAAGACTGCGTCGCCGATCTTGATGCCTTGCTCGACGATCTCCACGAAGACAGCCTGGAATATTTCCGCCGCCTCCGACAATTGGCGACCGCGCTCGCCCACTCGGGTCGACCAGACTAATATCTCTCCCGAGACACCGGCCTCGTAGGAACGAAGGGGTCGTGCGGCCGTTCCCCTCCCCCCTGCGTTACGGCACCTCCACGATGTCGTGTTTCATGACACCGAGAAGGCTCAATAGTTCATGTTTCTCCGTCGATGGAACATTGAACGTGTCGAGCGTAGCCACGAGATCCTGGACGAGGGCTCCGAAGTCGGCCGTGGTGATCTACCTCCTCTTATTTGATCGCCCCGCTTGTTTCTCGATTCAAGCAACGCTTCCCGGACATTCAGCTTCAGGTCCATGCCCAGCCGTCATCAGAGCTGGTCAATGGGTTGCTGGCTACTCGTCTCGATATCGGCATCTGCTTGCTGCCGCTGAGCCATCCGCAACTCACGACTATGCCTCTCTTTGAGGAGCGACTCACCCTCGTTGCCCTTCTGCCATGAAGATCGAGATGCGCCGCACACGCATGCAGGATCTCGCACTCCTGCCTCTCGTGCTGATGCCGCTGGGTTACTGTTGACGGAAATTGGTAAAGGCCGAATGTGCCAAGGCAGGAGTGCACCGCAAGTTATGCTCGAGGTGAGTTTGTCGGAGGGCATTCTCCCGGCCGTGGCGGACGGAATTGGCGCCACCATTCTCTCCGAGCTAGACGTGCGTTCGCGACTGTCCGGCGGAGAGTTGCAACTGCTTGATCGGTACGACCCTACCCCGTGCCACCAAGTCGGTCTGGCCTATCTCACCAAGCAATACCGCAACTTGGCCGACGAGGAGTTTGCGCGCCTCTGCCAGATCACCATGAATAGTTGCAGTCCGATCCCGAGCAGCTGGTGTCGACCAAGATATGAGCGCCTAAGGCCAGCTAGTGCGACTTGTGCCTAGCCGATCCTTACACTTTACACGCCGCGAGGACTGACACGCATCGGCTACCTTGAAAGTTAGACTGCCCGTTAGATAAAATGCCCTGTCGTCTGAGCCACTTCTCGAAATCCGGCACCCATCTCAGGACGATCCAACGTGTACCGACCCGTTCCAAGGAGGCATTCATGATGCAGCGCAAGTGGGCGTTCACGGCCGTCATGGCGACGATGAGTTCCCTTTGTCTCGCTGCCATAGTGAGCGCCGAGCCGTACGAACTCAGCAAAAACGACCTGACCGACCCCAAGGGAATCACGAGCCAAGAGGTATCGCTGTTCGGCGTCAAGTTAGGGGATGCCGAGGGAAAGGCCCTCGATGTGCTGGTGAATGAAAAAATCGCGGGCATCAAGGCGGAGCAGGAAGCGACGTTTATATTCCTTCTCGATCAACGAAAACCGACCGGTCCAATGGCAGGGGTTCGCGTGCAGGACGGCAAAGTCGATCTCATTTTCATCAACAACCGCTTTGCCTACAAGACACGGGGCATCTTTCGCAACGTGTTGAATAGTGAAAGTCCTGACGATGTGCGCAAATTACTGGGGAAGGAAGATTACGGCGACGAAAATGTGATGGGCGCGATGCTCGCCTACGACAAGCAGGGTTTCCAAGTGAATTACCTCGGCAAAGACGTCAATGTGGAGTTCTCGATTCCCCACTGATCTCCCCTCGTCTCACGTTGCGCGTACGACTCTCTTGGCTTCATCATCACAACCCCGGCGTGCCTTCGCCATGCAAGTGGGGTTCGTCTCGGAATAGACCGGAAGCCGGCTACGCCTTGCCCGATGGTAGTGGCAGCGTCGGGTGCGGATGGAACGTGTCTCGCCGAATGACCCAGCAACTATTGCGGGACACCGGCACGGCTGTAGTTGAGCCGAAGTCCGTAGTTGATGAGGCTGGTCGCGGTATTCCAACGACGATTTGAGTTGAGAATAACGAGCAACAGATCGCTGCCGTTCTGCGACACTTTGGCAATGAGGCATCGGCCGGCCTTGGACGTGAACCCCGTCTTCACACCCTGCACGCCAGGGATACGGCCGAGCAATCGGTTGGTCGTACGCAACACATAGGCGCGATGTTCGTTGATCGGCATGATGATTTCCCGCTCTTCACGGACCAATTCCTTGAACACCGGGTGATGCAGAGCAACCTCGCTCAATTTGGCCAGGTCTTCCGCTGTGGAATAGTGTCCCGGTGCATCAAACCCGCAGGCGTTGCTGAAATGTGTATTGTGCAATTCCAGCGCGGCGGCCTTCGCGTTCATGAGATCCACAAATCGTTCTTCGTCTCCGCCGACATGCTCGCTGGCCGCCAAGCAGGCATCATTCGCGGACACAATCAACATCGCCTTCAGCAAGTCTTCGAGCCGAAAGATTTGGCCCGTCCGTAAACGCAGGTGCGTTTTATGCGCACGTGCGGCCTTGGGGCTGACTGTCACCTCATCGTCGAGGTGGCCATATTCCAGGATGACCAAGGCGGACATAATCTTGGTCAAACTGGCAGGGGACAGCTTTTTCTCGCTTTCAAATTGATAGAGGGTCGTCCCGGTCTTCAATTCCTTGAGCAAAATGCTGTGGGCCGGAACGTGCCGCCACCGCAGCGAATGGTGCGCTTGTTTGGCGGAAGGAACCGGCCTGGGATCGAACGGAACCGTGATCACTTCGTCGTCCACATCGCTGTCGAGCGCCGAGGCCGGAGCACTCCATATGGTTGAAAGCAAGGCCAGGACGGCGCTGACACAGATCGACAGGACGTGAGGTGAGTATTTCATGCAGATTGTCTGTGCTTTCTCGTGACGTCCGGACTAAGTCTGGTTGTCACAGGGTATAGGTTTCTCTGACTTTCGCGCCACGCAAGCTACTTTCAATCACTTTATGAAAAAACCGCAGCAAATCCGCCAGGTCGATCCAAAATCCGCAATTCAAGCAGCGCGCATACAGCCGGCGATTCATGAGCGTGTAATGACGCTCCACCATCATGAATCCTTTGCAGCGTAGACAATGCATTGCGCGGTCAGAGTCCCTTTGATCCGGTCCACCGGCGTCTCAGTCTACCTCTCAGACCGAGACCAATATCGTCACTCTATTTAGCGGAGACGATTGAGGATGAGGGCAAGGCAACCGGCCAAGAGTCCGCCCCCGAATATCGTAGTACCAAAGGAGAGGAGCGCGCCTGCGCTGCCCGTGGGATTGGCCCCAGAGACCAGATCGCGCACCCCGCCTTGTACCATCAAGACTGCCAACGTCGTCAGGCAGCCCATGCAAAACCACCACAAAAACGATCGCACGAGCCCCCGGGTCTGTTGGCTGAAAATGGCGCGGCTCCATGTCCGACAGCCTTTTCGAACTCTAGCCGAGCCCTACCAGGGTGTCAAGCAATCTGCCTATCTCCCTCTTCGGTTGAATCGCCACGAACATGAATTGCGTCTTACTCCGCCGTGCGGTGGGTCGGAATCTGCCCCTTTCGTCCGTGATGCAGGAAGATCGACACGCTGCCGGCACCATTGTCTGCCGTCACCAGGCCGGGTTCTTCTTCATTGTCGGCGGAGACGCGATAACTCGCCACGGCAAACGGGCCGGACTTCGTCCGATAATTTCGCGGCGGGTAATTGAAGGTGCCATCCCCCCGCCCAAAGAGGATCGAGAGATCCGTCGATTGTAGGTTGACGATGGCCACATCGGCGATATGATCGCCGTCGAAGTCGCGCGCCATCCCAAAGTTCGGACTGGCATCGGCGCCGGAATCCTTGCCTGGTTGAAAGGTGGCATTGCCGTTCCCCAAAAACGTGGTGAAACTATCCCCTTCGCCGTTGATCACCAAGAGATCGAGCATGAGGTCGTTGTTGAAATCGGCAAAACTGACACCCAATGGTCGCCGTCCGGTCTTATAATCTTTGGGGTCTCGAAACGTCCCGTCGCCATTGCCGATCCACACAGACACCGCGCTCAACATCGGTCCCCCATTCGTCACAATCAGTTCCGGCTTGCCGTCTTGATTGAGATCTTGGAGCGCCACCGAGGTGGGCGTATCGCCATACTCATACTGAACGCCTGGGCGAAACTCGCCTTTAGCGCTCCCGAGAAAAATCTTCACCTTATCGTTGCGCAGGGCCACCGCTAAGTCTGGATGGCCATCACCATTGACGTCCTCGCTGGCAACGGACACCGGCGTGCGGTGCACCGGATACTGAGGCCCGTCCTCAAACTTTCCGTTGGCTCGACCGAACATGATCGACACCTGATCACTCCCTGAGCAGGCCAGCACCAGATCAAGCTGGCCATCCTGATTAAAATCGTTGACGGCAAGGGAACGGGGTTCCTGGCATACTCGCACCTGAACCTGATCATGAAAGGTGCCGTCGCCGACACCAAAGAGCATCGAAATCGTGTTGCTCGAAATATTTGTCGTAATGAGATCCGTAATTTGATCGCGATTGAAGTCGGCCGGCGTCACCGTCGTCGGATTCTTTCCGACCGCATAACTGGCAAAATAATAAAATGGGTCAGACGGGACGTATGGATCGGACTTCGAACAGCCGGACAGGATGAGCCAGCCGGCCAGCAGCGTGAGACCGATACCCATCGGTGGCAACCTGAAGTCGCAAAATCTGCCGCTCATATCCATCTCGATGGAAAAGACATGACATTTCGGCCAAGTCCATGCTTCGCCGCTCCCGATTTTCATGCGTCGAGCGGAGTATACAGAGGGCCATCTCGCTTCGCAATGAAACCTCGTCGCCACCATCGTCCTGGCGGCTCCCACAGGCACTCTTCCGAATGTACCGTCTTCGCATAGGCCTTTCGCCCCTTTGAAAAGAGTCGAGGTCTTAGGCTACAATGCCGCCAAGTATTGAGGAGGAGCCCATGAGCAAAGTTACAATTCCCTTATCAATGTATGGTGTCGCAGAAGTCCTGAAGTGGTGCATCGATCGCAACAACGGTCGCGTGCCCGGTGTCGATACAGAGGGATTTAAGCATATGCAAGCGCTCCTAGCCGAGAAACCGACCTCGAACGATTACATGGCGCTGGATCAATTCTGGAAGAAGCAAATCCAACTGGAGCTCACGGAAGACGAGGTCTCGACCATCGATCGTTGCCTCTACGATATCCCTAACTTTGACAGCGAACCACTGCCGCAAATCCGGCACAAATTCTGGCCTGGCGCCCTCACGACTCACTAGACACAGGTCATCTCTCGCAGGCACTCCCGAATTTTTCTGGCGTTCTGGAGACTATCAATCTCTGTGAGCGGCCCCACCTTCTAGCGGGGTCGCCTGGTTGGCTCTTCCCCCTGACGCAACCAGACGTCTGAGATGCAGATTGCGCAACACCTAGGGCTCATCGGACACACCTGTCGTGGGATCTAGAACGTCCACGTTCCGTCGGCGAGACGCCAAGTAGACGCGTGAGGGGGGCAGGGAACTCGACTAATCTCCTAGAGGGATCCTTCCCCTTTGAGAAACCTTCTGAACCGTCCCATCAAATCGGCCCCGAGGGTTCCGCCGTCTGGCTTCTTGGTATCGGGATCGCTGAAGTGCGAGCGAATTTCCTGCAGTCTTTTTTCCGCTTGATCGTTGCCTTGAAGACGCTTCGTTTTTTCCAGGGCTGTGTCAAAGGCGTCGAACGTAAGTTCGTTGTAACCGAACGAACGAATGCGCTTCACAGCCTTCATCATGGCCTGGTTGCGGAACGTGGTGAGATGGTCGGAATCAACTTCTTTTAAGCCCAGTTTCCGAGCCCTCCGCTCAGCCGCTTTGCGAATACCGCTACGGACGAAGTCGGGTGAGGTTTGGAGACGCTTCCACGCTTCGTCGCTCCATGTCACGCGCTCCTGCGGCGCTTCCCACAAATTTACCACGGCCTGTTCGTCAATCCGCGTGAGCCCCTTCTCCCTCGCCAGCTCCTCGGTGTCGTGCCGGATCATATCGCTGACGAAGTCCATGGCGATCGGCGGCGACTCTTTGATCTTCTGTTGAAGCAATGCCAGCGCGCCTTCGGTCCATTCCAACGGCGGCAACTCTCGCTCGCGGATGTCTCCCAGGGCTTCGACCTTCTCGAACAGGTCGACGTTGACTTCCATGTGACCGCCTTTGCGAGCGATCTCATCGGCAATTTGCTTGATCATGCCCCGCATGAACTCCGGCACAGCAGCCAGGCGCTCCTTCGCGGCGGCAGTCCAGGGCAATTGTCCCTTCGCCATTTGGTCGGCAGCCTCGGCCATGCCGCCTTCGCCCCCCATGGTTCCCATCATTTGGCCCTTGAACTGGTCGAGGATCTCTTCGGTAATTTCGCCGTAACCTAATTCCCGCGCCTTTTTCTCGGCCAGACGGCGAACCATTCCCCGCAAAAACAGCGGCGCGCGTTCCATACGCTTCAGCGCCCCGTCAGTCCACCGAACCTCTTGGGCTGTTATGTTTGGTGCCTCTGCCACGGTATCACCCCTGTTACTTATTGAGTAGTTCCTTCAGTTCCTTACCAGCTTTGAAGAACGGCACGCGCTTGGCCGGCACGGCAACCGTCGCCCCCGTCTTGGGATTGCGGCCTTCCTTCATGCGTCTCGCACGGAGACGAAAGCTGCCGAACCCTCGGATTTCCGTCTTGTTGCCGCTTCGAAGTGAATCACGAATACAGTCAAAAATGGTATTCACGACCACCTCGGCTTGGCGTTTCGTCAGGGTCGTCACCTGCTCCGAAACCCGCTCGATAATCTGCGCTTTAGTCATCGTCCCTCTCCTCGTGGGTGGGGGTTACCTTCGGCTGTGAATTGCAACTGCCTACCGACGGCGATCCGGCCGCTCAGAACGCCATCAGGTATTTCAGTTTGACGCCGGTCTCGAGCTCCAGCTTCGGAAAGACCGACGACCAACGCGACTCGATAATATCCCGAAATGAAAACCGCTTGCGCGGTTCCACAACCTTTGGCTCCCCTTCCATGCCGGCAATATCTGCCGCGATGTGGATCGCATCATCAAGATCGCCCAATTCGTCGACCAATCGGGCCTCTTTGGCCTGACGCCCGGTGAAGATACGTCCATCCGCCAGGGGCTCTACATCAGACAGCTCCAAAGACCGTCCGTCGGCCACCGCCTGAATGAACTGATGATGCACATCGTCCATGACTGACTGCAACAGCTTGCGTTCCTCGTCGCTCATTTTTCGCAACGGCGACCCGACGTCTTTGAATCGCCCGCTTTTGATCACCACGCCTTCGACGCCGATCTTTTTCAACAGCCCTTCGAAGTTCGCCATTTCCATGATCACGCCGATACTCCCCGTCAGCGTGCCAGGATTGGCGATAATACGGTCCGTGGCGGCGGCGATGTAATAGCCTCCCGAAGCAGCCACAGTCCCCATCGAAGCGATCACCGCCTTATTGCTCTTATTCTTCACCCACTTCACCGCATCATGAATTTCCTGGGACGGGACGACACCTCCTCCAGGGCTGTCGATGCGCAAGACGATCGCCTTGACCAACGGATTCTCACTGTAGTGCTTCAATTCGCCGATCGTCGCCTGGGCATCAAGGATCACTCCCTCGATACGAATAAGCGCGACACGTTCCTGTCCTGAAAGATCAAGGTCGGGGAGGAGCGCGTTCAACAGAAGCAGCGCTCCTCCCGCGATGACGATGGACCAGACAATCCGGCGCACGATGCTCCGCTTTGGCTTGCCGGTGGTCTCTGCTTGTGGGCCCATTGAATCTCCAGCCACCTAAGCTTCGGAATCGTTCTGATTCCGCTTCCGGCTTTGCTTGGCCGCTCGCCCCAGGGTCTGATCCAACCCACCCTGAGAAGCGTGAAACTCATCCACTTGTCGCCGATCACTATCCATCTGGTGATCGCGCAGGCTGAGCGCAATCTTGCGCTCGTCTCGATCGACCTTGATGATCTTCGCCGTCACATCATCCATTGGCTTGAACTTCTCTTCCATGCGAACATTCGCATCGAGGCCGACTTCGCTGATATGGATCAGACCTTCAACGTCGCCGTCCAATTCAATGAAAAGCCCGAAATCTGCGATCTTGCTCACCTTACCGGTAATGCTATCCCCGACCTGATACTTGTTTGGAATTTGCTCTTCCCATGGATCGCGCGACAATTGTTTGTAGCCCAGCGAGAGCCGCTCCTTCTCCTTGTCGATTCGAATGACCACCGCATCGACCTTCTGGCCCTTCTTGAAGAGCTCCGATGGATGCTTGATATG
>JBDTWG010000042.1:0-16129 GCA_040006855.1 Nitrospira sp. | reverse complement strand
TCATCAAGTTCGGAGACTTCATCCAGAAAGTTCCGGTCCCCTCTTCGTTCAATCTATTCATGATGGAGCCCTTACGTGGCAACGGCCTCTACATCATGGATGCGATGCTGGTCTATCTCATCGTGGACTTTTTCTTCGGCGGAAAAGTACAGACGCACGTCAAGCCGGAGGGGAGAGAGTTCACCCCGATTCAAGTGCGGCTGGTCAAGAAATTAGTTCAGCTGGCGCTCCAAGACCTGGAAAAGGCCTGGCAAGCGGTCATGCAAATGAAGATTGGCTATTGCCGCTCTGAGAGCAATCCCCAATTCGCCATGGTCGTGACCGCCTCCGAGATCGTCGTGGTGGTGACCTTACAAGTCCACCTGGGAGACATCTCGCGCGAGATGTTCATCGCCTATCCGTATTCTATGCTCGAACCCATTAAAGAGAAGCTCTACTCCGGCCTCTTTGCCGACAATGTGGAGCAGGACAGCAGCTGGGGCAGCCGTTTCAAGGATTCCCTTCAGGAGTGCGAGGTGGCCATGACGGTGCAGTTGGGGACCGCGCGGATCAACGTGCAGGACTTGCTGAACTTCAACCCCGGCGACGTCCTGATGCTCGACCAGCACCCCGGCGATCCGATGCTGTGTCTCGTGGAAGGCGATCCTAAATTTCAAGGACAGCCTGGTGTGTTCAAGGGGAATCACGCCTGCCGTGTCACGAAGGTATTGACCTAGTTTTCTGCCGGGACAAAAGGAGATCTGCACATGGCTAACGGCGATACCACTGCTCAGTCGGGTCAGCCTCATGCCGACGTCGGCGAGGCGAATCCACAACCGACGTCGTTTCCACCGGTTGAGAACCATGGCGCCGTACCGGCCAATAAGAATATCGAGTTCGTCCTCGATATTCCACTGCAAGTGACCGTGCAGATCGGCTCGACGCGCATGTTGATCCGAGAGTTACTCCAGCTAGGGCAGGGCTCCGTCATCGAACTCAATAAACTCGCGGGAGAACCCATGGAAGTGCTGGTGAACAACAAGTTGGTCGCCCGCGGTGAGGTCGTGGTGGTGAACGAAAAATTCGGCATCCGGCTCACGGATGTGGTCAGCCCCAACCAACGGATTCAACAACTCGGGTAGTCGTCGCCGGAAGATCGGCGAGAGGAATGAACGGTCGCACATGGAACTGTGGGAAAGTGTCGTTCGTATGTTGTCGGCGCTGGGAGTTGTCCTGGCCTTGATCCTGGTTCTCCTGGCGGTGGCGCGTTCGGCCATCGGCCGTCGGTTTCTTCCGGTGAGCGGGGCGCCGATGGTCAAGATATTGGCCAGTAGTCCTCTGGGCTCACGAAAACAGGTCATGCTCGTTGCGGTCGCGGGGGAAGTGCTGATCCTCGGCACCACCGCCACCGATCTCGTGCCTCTCGGAAAAGTCACCGACCCTGGACAATTGAAACTTCTTCTAGCCGATCCTGCTTCCGCAAGTCTTTCAGCGGTTCACGCCACCGGCCATTCAGACCACAGGCAGGAGGCACATCGTGCGTCCTGCTAGCCTCATGCCTGTGGGAACATGGTCCTGGCCGGCTCTTCACAGCATTCGATTAAGCGGGCTGTGCCTTGTGCTGATCGCGCTCGGTAGCCTTTGTGCGGCCTCTTCCGTTCAAGCCGAAGGGCCCTCACTCACACTCGACCTCGGGCAGGGTGGTCCCAAACAGACGGCCGTAGTCCTGCAAATTCTCGCCCTCTTGACTGTTCTCTCGCTGGCGCCGGCGATGTTCATCATGGTGACCTCCTTTACGCGCATGGTCATCGTCTTATCATTTCTCCGGCAAGCCCTGGGCACACAGCAGGTACCTCCGAACCAAGTGCTTATCAGTCTCGCGCTGTTTCTCACCATGTTCGTGATGGCTCCGGTGGGACAAGCCGTCTATAAAGACGCAGTACAGCCGCTTCTAGCCGAGCAAATCGGCTACGATGAAGCCTGGAATCGAGGCATCCAACCGATTCGCGCCTTCATGCTCAAGCAGATGCGGGACAAGGATCTCGAACTCTTTCTCGAATTGTCGCATTCGCCGAAGCCGACCCAAGTGGAACAGGTGCCGACGCACGTCATCATTCCCGCCTTTGTCCTGAGTGAACTCCGTATCTCCTTCCAGATCGGGTTTCTGATCTACATCCCGTTTCTTATCGTGGATATGGTAGTCGCGAGCGTGTTGATGTCCATGGGCATGATGCTGCTGCCGCCGGTCATGATTTCGCTCCCGTTCAAACTGATTCTATTCGTCCTTGCGGACGGGTGGTATCTGGTCGTCGGATCCATGGTCAAGAGCTTCCAATAGGAGCGCGCGCATGACGATCGAAATGGTGACGGAAATCGGACGTCAGGCCATTGAAACAGCCATGCTGGTTTCCGCGCCTATCTTGGGCTTAAGCCTGATAGTCGGCCTCTTGGTGAGCACCTTTCAGGCCATGACGCAAATCAACGAAGCGACGCTGACATTTGTGCCGAAAGTCTTGGCGGTGTTTGCGGCCACGCTCTTATTTCTCCCCTGGATGATGGGCGTGTTGATCGCCTTTATGACCCATATCATCACCAGTATTCCCACGCTGATTCATTCCTGAGGCACCAGACCGACGATGAACGCCGCACAGACCCTGCATCTCGCATTGCCACAGTTTCAATCGTTCTCCATCTTATTGGTACGGATTGCGGGCATTATCAGTGTGTTTCCGATCCTCAATACCGCCACCATTCCGACGCCGGTCAAGGCCGGTCTCGTAACCATGCTGGGCCTTGTTCTCACGCCCCTCATTCAATTGCCCAGCCTCCCCTCAGACCCGGTCACGGTCGTGGCTGGGATCGGGAGTGAATTCTTGATCGGCTTGACGATTGGACTGGCCGTGCGGCTCCTCTTTTCGGGATTCCAAGTAGCGGGCGATTTGGTCGGCACCCAGATGGGTTTCAGCGCCATTCAATTGCTCGACCCCATGAGTCATCAGAATGCTCCGATCATCGCGCAGTTCCAGCTGATGCTGGGGTCCTTGGTGTTTTTGTCGATCAACGCGCATTTGCTGGTCGTCCATGCCATCGGCATGAGCTTCGAACTCGTACCGCCGTTCGGCGCCAGGCTGTCCGATAACATTGCCCGAGACATCATCCAGCTGGCCCAGAACATGCTCGGTGTCGCGCTGAAACTCGCGGCGCCGATGTTTGCCACTCTGTTGATCGTCAATACCATTTTGGCGATTCTTGGGCGCGCCGTCCCGCAGATGAACGTGTTCGCGCTGAGTTTTCCGATCACCATCGGCGCGGGACTGATCGCGATGAGTCTCGCGATGCCGTTTACTCTCTCGCTGTTTGAAAAAGAATTCATGACCCTGGCGGAAACCATTCTCGCCCTGCTCAAGGCATTAGGCCATGGCTGATAGCGCACAGAATCGCACAGAACAGGCGACACCGAAACGCAAAGCAGACGCGCGCGGCAAAGGCCAGATCGCCTTGAGTCGCGATGCCGTGATGGCGGTGGGATTACTGGGGAGCATGGGCACCCTCTATTGGCTGGCACCGATCATTGTGGAACGGCTGCGCTGGACCCTTCAGGTGTGGCTCAGTCAATCCATGGAAGAAACCGCGCATCGCACGCTCAGCCTCGATCATTTGCATGTCCTGCTCAGGCAAATCGGGCTGGACGTGTTCGTGACGCTTGCCCCGGTGGTCGGCGGCATTGCGGTCATCGGAATCGGGGCCAATCTCATGCAAACCGGCTTCCTCTGGAAGCGGGAGGGGATTGATTGGGACATCTCGCGTATCAGTCCGATGGGTGGATTCAAGCGGCTGTTCTCCATTCGCACGTTCAGCGAGTTGGTGAAAACCTGGCTCAAGATTTTGGCGATTGGGTTCACGGGATACCTGGCCATTAAAGACGACATGATGCAGTTCTCACCGCTCACCCAATTCGGCTTGGAGAGACTCTTGCCCACCGTGGGATGGGCGACGTTCAAAGCTGCACTCCTGATGGGCGGCGCGTCGCTGGTGATTGGCGCCATCGATTATGGGTATCAGCGTTTCGAATGGGAACGCGGATTGCGGATGTCACGCGACGAGATCAAAGAGGAAAGTCGCGCGGCTGAGGGAGACCCGGCACTCAGAGCGAAAATCCGCAGCACTCAGAAAGATATAGCCCGTAAGCGAATGATGGCCGCCGTCCCCAAGGCGGATGTGATTATCACAAATCCGACGCATTTGGCCGTCGCGCTTCGATATGACTCTAAAGCCATGGGGGCGCCGATCGTAGTCGCGAAGGGCGCGGGCTTCGTGGCCGAAAAGATTCGGGAAATCGGTCGTCAGCACGGTGTCATGATCGTCGAGAACAAACTGGTGGCGCGCACCCTCTTCAAGCTCGTTGAAGTCGGTCGAGAGGTCCCGGAAGACCTGTATCGCGCCGTGGCTGAAATTCTGGCGTTTGTGTATCGCGTACGCGGCAAGTTGCCGCCGGCGTGATCCGGATGGTCATGGAGCAACGATGACACAAGAGAACACCTCGGTTCCCACCACGTCACTGGTGAAGCACCCCGACATTTTGATGTCCGTGGGTGTGGTGGGCATTCTGATGGTGATGTTGATTCCATTGCCCCGCTTCTTTCTGGATCTTTTGCTCAGCTTTAACATCACGCTGTCCATCATTATCCTGCTGGTTGGAATGCAGGTGCGCCGCCCGTTGGAGTTTTCCGTCTTCCCTTCGATCCTGTTGCTGGTCACGCTCCTGCGCCTGGCGCTCAACATCGCCTCCACCAGACTCATTCTTCTGCACGGTAATGAAGGCGTGGCGGCGGCGGGCGAGGTCATTCGCGCCTTCGGAAATTTTGTCGTCGGCGGGAACTACACGGTCGGATTGGTCGTGTTCACGATTTTGGTCATCATCAACTTCGTGGTTATCACGAAAGGTGCCGGTCGAGTGGCGGAAGTGGCCGCTCGCTTTACATTGGACGCGATGCCCGGCAAACAGATGAGCATCGATGCCGATCTGAATGCCGGCTTGATCAATGATAAGGAAGCCCGTCAACGACGGAAGGAAGTGGCGCAAGAAGCGGATTTCTATGGGGCCATGGACGGCGCCAGTAAATTCGTGCGCGGCGATGCCGTCGCAGCCGTCGTCATCACCCTGGTGAATATTCTCGGTGGCTTAACTATCGGCGTGCTGCAACAGGGCATGACCGTGGCCGCCGCGGCACAGACCTATACCTTGCTGACGGTCGGCGAAGGACTAGTGGCGCAGGTCCCAGCGCTGATCGTCTCGACCGCAGCCGGTATCGTCATCACCCGCGCCGCCTCCGAAGTCAATCTGGGATTCGAGATCACCCGGCAGATGCTGATCTCGCCGAAAGCAGTCGGCACTGCATCAGGGATTTTGCTCGCGCTGGGCCTGGTGCCGGGACTGCCCCATGTGGCATTTCTTGCCCTGGGTGGCCTGACCGCTTGGATGGCCTATCAAATCAATGAACAGCAAAAGGCCTCCGAAGCAGTGCCTGCGCCAGCGTCTGCTGAGGTCAAAGCGGATGAGGCCGGCACGCAAGTGGTCCCTTTGGATCTCATGGAAGTGCAGGTAGGTTATGGCCTCATTAGTCTGGTTGATGGCGGGCAGGGCGGCGCGTTGCTGGACCGTATTAAAGGACTGCGCCGGCAGTTCGCCGAGCAGATGGGGTTTGTTCTACCGCCCATCCACATTCGGGACAACCTTCAGCTCCGTCCGAACGAATATGCGGCGCTTCTGAAAGGAGTGGAGTTGGCCAAGTCGGAAGTGATGCCCGCCCATGTGCTGGCGATCGATCCCGGGACGGCTCAGCGCGGAGTCATTCACGGCCTTCCGACCAAGGAACCGGCTTTTGGCCTTCCGGCCATGTGGGTGCCGGAACACACGCGCGAACAGGCACAGATGGCGGGCTATACCGTCGTGGATCCTGGATCCGCCATTGCAACCCATTTGTCGGAGCTCATTAAACGCCACGCCCATGAACTGTTAGGGAGGCAAGAAGTGCAGGGACTCCTTGATCAGCTGGGAAAGAATCACCCCAAACTGGTTGAGGAGGTGATTCCGAATCTGATCCCGTTGGGGACGCTTGTCAGAGTCTTGTCACATCTGTTGCGTGAAGGCGTCCCGATTCGCGATTTGCGCAGTATTCTCGAAACGATTGCCGACCATGCCGCGACCACGAAAGATGCGGAGATTCTGACGGAAGTCGCGCGGCAAGCGCTTGGACGGACCATAACTAAGCAATATCTCGCAGCAGATGGATCGTTGCCGATCATCGGCCTCGACCCGCGCTTGGATCGAACGCTCGCGGATCAAGCCAACGCCACGCCGAATGGGAATCAGTGGGTGCCCGATCCGATGGTGGCACAGAAACTGCTCACTGCCTTGAAGGCGGCGGCGGAGCGGATGGTCGGGCGCGGTCATCAACCGGTCATTTTGTGCTCGCCTTCACTGCGACGGCATCTGCGTAAACTGACGGACCGTATATTGCATTCTGTTCCCATCTTAGGTCTGAACGAGGTGGAAAGCGTGGTTCGATTGCAAGCGATGGAAACGGTGCGGCTCGACATCGAAGCCGGTGAGACCAGGAGCTTGGCATGAAGGTACGCACATTCCACGTGAAGTCGATGCACGAAGCCATACAGTCCATTAAGAACACACTTGGGCCGGATGCGGTCATCCTCTCCACAAAACGCGTGCGATCTTGGGATAACGGCTTCGGCCTCTTGGGTGGTTCGATTTTGGAAGTGATGGCGGCGATAGAAGATGACGCTGCGATACCGGCATCGGCGCCGTTACTCGGTGAATCGGATCGGCCAGCGATATCCGGTTCGCATGCCCCATCGCTACCGGCCGAGGAATCGCGTTTCCAAAAGACCTTGCAGGGTGCCATGGATACGGCCGTCGACCGGCCGCGCACAAATGCACGCCCGGCGCTGGTCAGCGCACAAGAAACGCGGCCAATCATAGGAGCTTCACGCGGCAGGGTAGAGAGTAACGGCGTCGCGCTTCACTCTTTTCAGCGGGTGTACGAGGATTTACTGGCGCAGGGAGTGGAACATGCCACGGCGGAAGCGTGCCTGCGAGAATTGCAAGAGACATTGGTGGAGCCGGGCTCCTCGCAGCGCCACTCTTCCTTACACTTGCTTCGAACGGTCCTCTTGTCTCGAATCACCACGGCCGGTCCCTTGCTGAGTACGGCTGGAGAACAGAAGATTGCGCTGTTCGTCGGTCCGAGCGGAGTCGGGAAGACATCCACCATTGCCAAATTGGCGACCCAATACGGCATCGTCGAGCAGCGAAGTATCGCACTGATTACGATGGATACCTATCGGCCTGCGGCGGTGGAGCATCTGCGATTGTACGCCGAGGTGCTGGGCATTGAGCTTATTGTGGCGAATTCCTGCGACGAAGTCCGCGCAGCCATCGATCAAGCGCGGGAAGCCGAGCTGATTATGATCGATACGGCGGGGTTCAATCCCTATGAGCCCATCACATCGCAACGGTGGAGAGGATTACTAAACGGGGCGTCGCCGATGGAGGTTCATCTGGTCCTTGCCGCGGGCACTCGCGTACCGGATCTCGTGGTCACCACCAGTCAGTGCGTGGACGTGCCGTCATTGCGATTGTTGTTCACCAAGCTCGACGAGACTACGGGGTACGGCGGAATTTTTGAAGCGACGCATCGAACGGGCGTGCCGCTGTCCTACTGGGGAACCGGCCAACGCGTGCCGGATGACCTTATGCCGGCGCACGTCGATCGGTTAGGGGACCTGCTGCTGGGAGGACAGGTCAGGACGCCGATGCTGGGCGCGACCCAGGCCTGGAATCGGCAGGCGACGCACGCCATCGTGCCGGGCATCAAGACTCATGCGCGATAGACCGCAGTTGAACAAGAGGGGAGAGACCATACCGATGCAACCAGGAATTCTGGACCCACAGGCGAAAGAGCCCGATGACAGCATCATGGCCTCCCGAACACAGGTTATTACCGTGACCAGCGGAAAGGGTGGGGTCGGAAAGACGAATGTCGTGGCGAATACGGCCATTGCCTTGGCTCAAACCGGCAAACGCGTGCTTGTGCTCGACGCCGATCTTGGCTTGGGCAATATCGATATTCTGTTGGGTCTGACGCCGAAGTATACGCTGGAACATGTACTCGCCAAAGCCTGTCGTCTCGAAGACATTGCGCTGACAGGCCCCAATGGGATTGTCGTATTGCCGGCAAGTACCGGCATCTCGCAACTGACGACGTTGACGGAAACCCAACAGCTGATCCTGCAGGAAGAACTCGAACGGTTGGCCTCAAGCATGGATGTGTTGTTGATCGATACCGGGGCCGGCATTTCGTCTACCGTCACCTATTTCGCCGCGGCAGCCCAATCGATTGTCATTGTCGTGTCCCCGGAACCAACCTCACTCACGGATGCCTATGCCTTGATGAAGGTCCTGCTGCGTCAATACCGGGAGCGGCGGTTTCATGTGCTCGTCAATATGGTGAAATCCCCGCGCGATGCGGCGCGTGTCTATCGCAAGCTGGAACTGGCGGTGAGCCGATTCCTTCATATTTCTTTGGATTACCTGGGAGCGATTCCGCTGGACGACTATGTGCCGCTGGCCGTGACCCAACAGCGGGCCGTGATCGATCTCTTTCCCAATGCGCCCGCCAGCCGGGCCTTTCGAGAACTCACCGACGCGGTGGCTCAGCTGACCCCGCCGGCACTTCCCAAGGGCACAGTGCAGTTCCTCTGGCAGCAACTCTTACGGACGCACTGAGCGAAAGGATCGTACGCCTATCATGCATGCCCACAAAATGCCAGCAGTCGGTAGCGCGTCCCGCAAAGTGATTGCGGAGTCGGATCGAGAACGGGTGATTCAGGAATTTACGCACGTGGTGAAAGCCATGGCCCACCGCCTGGCTTTTCGCCTGCCGGCCTATATGGACGCCGAAGATCTCATGTCCGTCGGAATTATGGGCCTCATGGACGCGATGGACAAATACGACCCGACAAGGGAAGCGAAGTTCAAAACCTACGCCGAGTTCAGGATCCGCGGCGCCATGCTGGATGAAATCAGATCGATGGATTGGATTCCGCGCTCGGTCCACGAGCGGATCACGCTCCTTCAGAAAACCTATTCCGAATTATTACATCGCTTGGGCCGGCCGCCCACGGACCAGGAAGTCGGCAAGGAACTCAAGATGTCGGCGGATGAACTGGATGAATTTTTGACCCGCTCCCGAGGTGCCGTCGTCATCAGCCTCGACGATCTCGGCGTGCAGGATACGGACGGCCACAAAATCATCAGTGTGCTGACTGACTCCAATCAACCGGATCCACTTTCCGTGCTGGTCAGTGAGCGGGCGCGTCACGTACTGGAATCGGCGATCCATGAGTTGCCCGAGAAAGAACGCACGGTGCTCTCCCTCTATTATTTTGAGGAACTGACCATGAAAGAGATCGGGCAGGCGCTCAAGGTCACGGAGTCGCGTGTGTGCCAGATCCATTCAAAGGCCATCCTCCATCTCAAGGCACGGCTGGAACCAGTCGATGCGTGAGTCCCGCGTATCACTTTGCCAGCCGCCTCGCCACCGTTCCTGGTCGATCGTGACCACGGCAGAAGATCGACGTCGGCACTCATGATCGCCGGCCTTTAGTTTATCCGCCCACCCGCCGATATTTCATTAGTGCTCCTATACGATCGGCGATCATGACTTTGTCCTGAATCTATGATTTCCCCACATCTAGACCCCACAAGTTCGAGCGGCCATCGCGGGCTGGAGTCGACGAAGACACATTCGCTGTCAAACGAAGAAGGCATGGAAGGCTTCGACACAGCCCGACTCGGTGTCATGGCCTGCATTCTATTCATGGCCGGGGGATTGTATTGGACGGCGTCGGTTGGCCTGCTCACCCTCTCGGCGCTGAAAGCCTATTCGGTCATGATCTGGGTGGGAGGCAGCGCTCTTGCCCTCTTTGTCCTCGGGACTTTCTTCTGGACATCCCGAGGTCCTGCTTCGGGTTCTTCAGACCATTCTCTGACCAAGGAATCGAACCGCTCTTGCACGAGCACCTACGATTCAGTGACCGGGCTGCCCACGAACCGCCTCTTCATGTCGCTTCTGAACCAAGCCCTCTCGAGAGCTCGCAAGAGTGGTCGTCAAGTCGCGATTTTCATGGTGGAAATGGATCACTTCACGTTGTCGACCGAATTACACGGGCAGGTGGACCACAACCTCATCTACCGGGTCCAGGCGGCCCGGGTGAAAAGTACTTTAAGGACAACCGACTGCGTCGCCAGACTAGCTGAGCGCACCTTTGCCGTTCTATTGGATCACGTGACGAGTGTTGAAGAGCTCGTGGCCGCAGCAAAAAAAATGCAGGCCATAGTTTCACTGCCCTTTACCCTCGACGGGTATGAAATTTTTCTCACGAGTCGTATCGGCATCAGCCTCTCGACTTGCGACGATGCTGAAGAAGCCACCCTCATTGACTCAGCCACCCAGGCTGTTGCAACCGCCCGAGCGGAAGGGTACGCGTTGTATGGGCTTCATGGCACGGTCTCGACTCCGCAAGTTGATTCCTCTTCTACGATTGCAGCCTAACTACTCGTTTCCCCTAATATGAGCTTCCTTCCTGAATAGGCAGGACTTGCCCCTGCGTCAGGCAAAGACTTCCTCATCTCCATCCAGTACCACAACCTTCGGCAGCTTCTGCTCCGTGCAATTACGGAGTGTGACGCTCTGTATGATTCCCATCTATCGACAATCATAGCGATTTCTATACGGCCGCGATTTCAACGTCGGCCGATAAACCATCGTGAGGATGATGGCATGTCGATTGCTAACTACCCAGTAGCACATCAGGAACGGCTGGAACGTACACACCATGAATCGAGCCATCTATCCCATACTCTCCGGCGCTGTCGCACAGGAAAAACAGCTCCAAGTGTTTGCCAATAATTTGGCGAACGTCAATACCGCCGGGTTCAAACAAGATCAACAAGGGTTTCGCGGGATTTTTGCCCGAGCCAATTCAACGGCCGTGAGCGCGGCGTCCTCCAATGGTCTGGCGTCGACGATCTCAGTTCGTCCGGCCGGTCCGACCGAGCGAGTGTTTGCGGAAGCGAACGCTGTGCGAACAGCCTTCGAGCCAGGGCGGATTCGCATTACGGGCAATCCGCTCGATGTCGCCATACAGAACAACGGATTCTTCGAGGTCAAGACCGCGGATGGAGTGCGTTATACGAGGAACGGCATATTTTCACTGGATAACCAACGGCGGCTGGTCACCAATCTTGGACATCCCGTTATGGGCACCAAGGGAGAGATCAAGGTGCCTCCCGGCAACATTCAGATTAACGCGGAGGGGGGAATCCAAGTGGATGGGAACCCCATCGGCGCGATCAAGGTGGTGGAGTTTCCTGAAAACCAGATGCCGCAGAAATTCGCCGAAGGGTTGTTCATCGGCGGGAAACCGACGGTCTCTTTGAGACCCCAAGTGCAGTCGGGCCACATCGAAGAATCGAACGTGAACTCGTTGAGCGAGATGGTGAAGATGATCCAGGGCATGCGCAGTTATGAATCGGCGCAGAAGCTCATCCAAACCCTGGATCACATGACGGATACAGCGATCCAGGACCTGGGCCGGGTGCAATAGGAGGAATCTATGATTCGCGCAATGTGGACAGCAGCAACGGGCATGACGGCCCAGCAATTGAACGTGGACACCATCGCCAACAATCTGGCGAACGTCAACACGAACGCGTTCAAGCGCAGCCGCGCGGAATTCGGCGACCTTCTCTATCAGATTCAGCGATTGCCCGGCACGAATGCGTCGAACGTCGGAGTGTTTCCTGTCGGCGTGCAAGTCGGGGGCGGTGTCCGACCCATTACCGTCGCCAAGGAATGGATGCAAGGCAACATGCGGCAGACCGGTAACGATCTGGACCTGGCCATCGACGGTTCCGGATTCTTCCAGGTGACCAGGCCCGACGGCACGATTATGTATACCCGCAATGGATCGTTCAAGCGCGATAACGTCGGCAATCTCGTCACCGGCGACGGCGACCAGCTCAACCCGGTGATTACGATTCCGTCCGGCACGCTGAAAATCGATATCGGCCAGGATGGCACCGTCTCCGCCTTGCTTCCCGGTGTCACTCAGGCTTCGCAGGTGGGGCAGATTCAGCTCGTGCGCTTCGACAACCCGTCCGGACTGGTCGCGATGGGCGGCAATCTGTTCCTCGACAGTTTTGCTTCAGGGCCGGCGCAACAAGGCACCGGTGGATTTTCAACCGGTTTTGGAACGCTTCAACAGGGATTCTTGGAAAGCTCCAACGTCAATTTGGCGGAAGAGATGGTCAATATGATCATCGCTCAGAGGAGTTACGAAATTAACTCCAAAACGATTCAAGCATCCGACGAAATGATGCAAATCGCGAACAACCTGCGCCGGTAATAGGCGCCGTAGGACTACGCGAGGTGAAACCAGTGATACAAGCCAGCCTCATGTTTGTTGCGTTCGTCAGTACGCTGATGAACGGTGCCATGCCCACCGAGGGAAGAGAGGGGAGTCCCCTTTCTCCTGTCGTCAGAGTCCACGAGATTTCGTCGCCGAGCGGACACAACCCGCCAGCGATACGCGGCAAACGCCTGATCTATCCGGAACAGGTTCGGGACGCCATTCACGGATTCGTCCTCAGAGAAATTGCAGGAAGGGCGGTGGACTGTCAAGTTGCGCTCGGCGACCCCCAACAACCCATTGCTGTTCCGTCAGGAAGCGTTGATATCCAAGTCAGCGCCGCGCGATCGGATGAGCCGCTGGGTCGTCGGGTGTTCCAGATTCACCTCGCGGTAAACGGGCGTTTCATTAGGACCATGGATGCGACGGCCGACGTGGCCGCCGTGCAGGAAGTGGTCGTGCCGGTCCGCCCCATCAGAATGGATGAGCAAATCGAAGCCGACGATGTGACGACCGAACGCATCGTACTTTTCGATCTTAAACAGCCGTATCTCACCAACCCTGCCGATGTGATCGGCAAAACAGCCATCAGACCGCTGGCGGCCCAGAGCGCCATCCGCATCACCGCCGTGCGACGTCCCTTCGCGGTCCATAAAGGCGATCGCGTGATGATCGAGGCTCGCCAGGGCAATCTCTCGATCCAGACTGTTGGGGTGACGAAGTCTCATGGCGAAATGGGGCAGACCATTACCGTTTCCAATGTCGATTCCGGCAAGGAGTTGCGCGCGACCGTCGTGGCTCCAGGGGTGGTACGTGTTACTTTTTAGCTCTCCGCGTTCCGATCACCGCCTTGTCCGATGCGGATCCTGCATTCTGTTGCTCTGTGTGATCACGGCCTGCTCCGCATCGCCGAGCACGAAACAGCAAAAAGTAGAAATGGCAAAACTTCCTCCCCCGAAGACCACGGGATCGCTTTGGCAAGAGGAAAATGGCCGCGCCTATCTGTATGAAGATCTTCGTGCGATGCGCATCGGAGATATCATCACTATCTCGATCGTAGAAAAGCATAAAGGCTCGAAGAGCGCCGACACGAGTGCGGAAAAGGATTCGACCGTATCGAACAGCTTGGGCGGCAGTGGGATCGGCTATCTCGGCATTCCGGGGATTCGTTTGAGTGGTGAAGCCCGCCGTGGGTTCGGTATCGACGCCAGCGCCAAGAACAAATTCAACGGCAAAGGAGCCACGAACCGCGAGGACACATTGACCGGCACCATTTCAGCCATCGTCACGGAAGTGCTGCCGAACGGCGACTTGCGCGTGGAGGGGCGCCGGGAAGTGACGGTCAATTCTGAACGCCAGATCATGACGATCGGGGGAATTGTCCGACGGGTCGATGTCAATACGAAGAACACCGTGCAGTCGAGTGCGATCGCCGATGCCAAGATCGAGTATTCCGGCCTTGGCGTGGTGGATGATGTTCAGCGTCCGGGCTGGTTCGTCCGGGTATTAGATTGGATTTATCCGTTCTGATCACAGAGCCATCGGGCAGAAGACGCGAGACAGGAGTTGTGATGACGATGCCACGCAAACTACAACGGTCGATGATCATGCAGTCTTTTCGCCTCATGCTGTCAAGCGGTGTACTGCGTCCGGCTTACATGGATCCCGCTCTCTTACCACGTCCCTGGTCACCTCCCGCGCCTAAGCCGGTTCGTGAGGCCGTGGCACAACCGCACGGGCATCCCTGGTTTCGCCGGACCGTGGTGGGGATGTTGGCATTCCTGACGATCTCCTTCTTTATGACTTCCATGGCCCAAGCGGTGCGTGTCAAGGACGTCGCGACCATTGAAGGCGTGCGGGAAAACCAACTGATCGGATATGGGCTGGTCGTGGGCCTTGATCGCACGGGTGACCAGGTTATCGGTGGCCAGTTCACCATTCAAGCCATGATGTCCATGTTGAACAAAATGGGCATCAACCTGGTCATCGATCCCATTCAGTTGCTGACTCGCAATATCGCCTCCGTGATGGTGACGGCCAAACTCCCTCCGTTCGTCAAGCCGGGCATGACGCTTGACGCCGTGGTTTCGTCAATGGCGAATGCCAAGAGTCTGCAGGGCGGTACCTTGCTGTCCACACCTCTGAAAGCTCCCAATCAGCAAGTCTTTGCCGTGGCGCAGGGTCCTATTTCGATCGGCGGATTTCTAGGAGGAACCGGCGGGGCGGGCGGCGCGACAATCACGAAAAATCATCAGGCGGCCGGCGTGGTTCCCGCAGGCGCGATCGTAGAAAAAGAATTGGTCGTGGATATCGAGACTTGGGATACCGTCTCCGTTCTCCTCCGACACCCTGATTTCACCACCGCCATTCGAACGGCGGAGGCGATCGACGGCACATTTGGAAAAGGTACCGCTGTGCCCGTAAATGCGGGACTCGTCAAGACGACGCTTCCATCCATTTTTCATGGGCGAGTGGTCGAGTACATCGCGACAATGGAAGGGTTGGACGTCACGGTCGATGTCGCCGCCAAGGTGGTGGTGAATGAGCGCACGGGCACTGTGGTGTTGGGGGAACATGTACGCTTATCGACCTGTGCAATCTCACACGGCAACCTGACGATCTCCGTGAAGAACACTCTCAATGTCTCTCAACCTCCCGCGCCTCTCATCGGATCCACGCAGGGCCAAACCACTGTGACGCCTGATGTGCAGACCGAAGTGATAGAGCAGGAATCGCGTTTGATAGTCGTGGACCAGACCGTCACGCTGGGAGAAGTGGTGCGGGCATTGAATGCGGTGGGTGTCACACCCCGTGATTTGGTGGCCATTCTTTCCGCGCTTCGATCAGCGGGCGCGCTTCAAGCTAATCTTGAGATTGTATAAGGAAAGGTTCAAGTTCTTTATGGAAATCAAGAATCTGCTCGCGGGCCAAATCGACTTGGCACAGATGAACGCCTCTCAGCCGTTTGGCCTGCAAAACGCGGTAGAGCGCAGTCAGGCAGGGGAGAGGACTCGCGCCGAGCTGCATAAGGCCGGACAAGAGTTTGAGGCCTATTTTGTTTCCTATCTGATGAAAAACATGCGTGAAACCATTCCCAAAGGCCTGTTCGACCGCAAAAATGAGCAAGTCTGGTACTCATTTTATGATCAAGAAATCGCGAAGTTAGCGACGCAAACGGGGGGAATCGGCATCACGGCCTTTGTGGATGCCTATGCAGAAAAAAATCGCTAGCGTCGCCTGCTCCTAAAGTTCCTTGGGATTCCACCGATAGAGTACTCGACGAGGGGAAAGGCCCCTTACGGGTTGCCCAGGAATTGAGAGGAGAAGCAGCCATGGAGATCTCACAGAACGGTCGGTCCGCAGATCTCGCGAAAATCCTGCTGGGAGTCCACGAAACTGAACGGACACTCAGCAAGAAGACGGCATCCCAAAATGCCGGGACCCAAGACCGTGTACAAATTTCAGACCAGGCCAAAGAGCTGCAACGCCTGAGAGCGGCGGCGGAACAGCCGAATGCAGAACGTGACGCGAAGGTCGATCATATTCGCCAAGAGGTCGAGGGCGGAACCTACAGGGTAGATGGCAAACAGGTTGCGGACGCCATGATTCGCAGTGTCCTGACAGATTCAGTCCTGTAGACATCTTTCTGCACGGCTTG
>JBDTWG010000041.1:0-16190 GCA_040006855.1 Nitrospira sp. | reverse complement strand
TGGTCGATACAACGAATTCACCGCAAGGGCTGTCTGCCGCCGGTTACGCGGCGCGTATTGTGGGGCAGTTCAGCCAGGAGACGGCCCTCTCACGAATCGGCCAGTCAGGCGGGTCTCCGTCGGCGTTGCCGATGATCCTCAGCGACCATCGGGTGTGGTTCAATCAGGACCAGAACGAAATGTGGTTCGAGTCCATCTCCCATCTCCTCCGGATGATCACGATCTTTGCGGTGTTGTTGCCGGCGGCGGCGCTGGTGCGAGAGAAGGAGCGTGGCACTGTGGAGCAACTCCTGGTTTCGCCGTTGACCCCGGTGCAAATTGTGCTGCCCAAGGTCGCGGCGATGACAGGGGTGATTCTTTGCGCGACGGCCGTGGCGTTGTTCGGCGTCATGCGGCCGCTGTTCGCTGTGCCCGTCCGGGGAAGCCTGGTGCTGTTGTTTTTCTTGACGGCATTGTTCATCGTGGCCACAGCGGGAATTGGGGTGTTTGCCGCAACTGTCACGAGAAATCAGGCACAGGTCGGGATGATGACCCTGTTGGTGGTCGCGCCCATGCTGTTGTTGTCGGGGATCTTCACGCCACTGGAGACGATGCCTCCCTGGGTTCGCCATCTGATGGCCTTCTCTCCACTCCGATACTTTATTGAGATCGCGCAGGGCATCTTGTTGAAGGGAATAGGAATCGACATGTTATGGAGTCAGGCCCTGTCGATGGGAGTCGTGGGCGGTTCCTTATTCGGGTTCGGCATGTGGCGGTTCAGGAGGCAGTTCGAGTAGGAAAATCAATGGTCGGGACGGTTCCAAGGTTCGCCACGTCAGGGTTTCCTGCATGGGGAGTGCCCGATGAACAGATGGACTTCACAAGAAGGCGCACCGTCGCCGTTGGGGGTGACATGGGTGGAAGATGAGCAGGCAGTCAACTTTGCGCTCTATTCCAAGCATGCCACCGGGGTGACGCTGTTACTGTATGCGGCGGATGATGTCGTCACTCCGGCTACCCAGTACCACTTCAATTATCTCACCAATAAGTCCGGCCGAATCTGGCATTGCCGGATCCCGGCAGCACAGATGCGCAGCATGGCGTACTATGCGTATCGGGTAGAGGGGCCGTTTGAGCCGGCGGAAGGCCATCGTTTCGATCCGGAGAAGATTCTGCTTGATCCCTACGCCAAGGCGGTGTGCTTCCCCGAGGGGTTTGATCGGGAGGCCGCCCGAGAATCGGGCTCGAACGCTGGTCGCGCCCCGCTTGGGCTCATTCCGGATCAACACCCATCATTTCACTGGGGAGGCGATCGACCACCGCGCCATACGCACGAAACCGTGATCTATGAGATGCATGTGAGGGGATTTACTATGAGACCCAGCTCCGGCGTATCGGGCGAGGCACGCGGGACCTATGCCGGCGTGATCGAAAAGATTCCCTACCTCACTGACCTTGGTGTGACGGCCGTCGAGCTGCTTCCGGTCCAGCAAGGCGATCCCCAAGAAGAGAACTATTGGGGGTATATGCCGCTCAGTTTCTTCTCGCCTCACCATGGCTATGCCACCGATCCCGCATGGGGCGGACAGATCCGTGAATTCCGTGCGATGGTCAAGGCGCTGCATGAGGCCGGCATCGAGGTGCTGCTCGACGTAGTGTACAACCACACCACGGAAGGGAGCCAGAACGGGCCGACCTATTCCTATCGAGGGATCGACAATACGACGTACTACTTGCTGGAGGCAGACCGTCGCTGGTATCGGAACGACACGGGAACCGGCAATGTGCTCCATACGGCCAATCGTTATGTACGGCGCACGATTGTGGAGAGCCTGCTCTATTGGACAGAGGAGATGCATGTGGACGGGTTTCGTTTCGACCTCGCGTCCCTGTTCACACGAAATGATGACGGCTCGATCAACCTGGATGATCCGCCGATCATCGCGGAGATTAACAGAGTCGCGGAGTTGAAGAAAATTCGTCTTATTGCCGAGGCCTGGGATCTCTCAACCTATCAGCTCGGGAGGAGTTTCCCAGGGTTGAACTGGCTGCAGTGGAATGGGAAGTTCCGCGATGACGTGCGCTCCTTCGTCCGGGGAGACCAGGGAATGGTGCCGGCGCTCATGACTCGGTTGTACGGCAGCGATGACTTGTTCCCTGATCACCTGCTGGACTCATACCACGCCTATCAAAGCGTGAACCTCGTGACCTGCCATGACGGGTTTTCGCTCTATGATCTCGTCGCTTACAACAGCAAGCGTAATTGGGCCAACGGGCACCGGAATCAAGACGGCCGCGACGACAACTACAGCTGGAATTGCGGCTGGGAGGGTGACGACGGAGTGCCGGATGCGGTCATGTCCCTCCGGACACAGCAGGTGAAGAATCTCTGCTGCCTCCTCTTTCTCTCCAATGGAACCCCCATGTTCTGCGCGGGCGATGAATTCATGAATACCCAGGGGGGGAACAATAATCCCTACAATCAAGACAACGACACGACGTGGCTGAACTGGGATCTGCTGCATCGTCACCAGGATGTCTTTCGCTTTTTTAAGCGCATGATCGCCTTTCGACGGGCGCATCGCACATTGAGTCGTAGCCGGTTCTGGCGCGAGGATGTGCATTGGTATGGTGTGGGAAGAGACGTGGATATGTCCTACAATTCGCATAGCCTGGCGTACTTCCTGTCCGGCGCCTCGCAACAGGACGATGACCTGTATGTCATGATCAACGCCTATTGGGAAGATCTGCGGTTCACCGTTCAGGAAGGTCAGGCGTCGGACTGGCGGCGAGTCATCGACACGAGCCTCCCGAGCCCGACAGACGTGAGCGAGGCAGGCCGAGAAGCACGGCTTCAATCCTTGACCTACCAGGTGCGCTCTCGGTCGATCGTCGTTCTCGTGAGAGAGCGGCAGTGAGGAAACCACAGCGCCGACCGGACTGACCCAAAGACCGGTGGGGAAGGGAGGCAGAGATCGTGATTCCATTCATATTCTTTGTATCGATGGGTTGGTTGGCGTGCGTACCCCTCGCCTTTGCCGATGAGGGTTCCTCTCGGACGCCGTTCAGTGATCGGGCTGTCTTGCGTGCCGGTCAAGTCGTTCAGGGTGACTACTTCGCCTTTGGCCCCCATGTGGAAATCTCCGGTATCGTGAACGGCGATCTCTATGCCGCCGGCGGTGATGTCTTAGTGGACGGCACGGTGAACGGGGATGTGATCGTGGTGGGGGCCAAAGTGATTGTATCCGGCACGGTGGCCCAAGATGCCAGAATCGCAGGAGGGCAGGTCACCATCACCGGGACCATCGGCCGGAACGTCACGGTCGGAGGCGGGGACATCCATGTGACGGAGACGGCGAAGGTCCAGGAGAACCTTCTTGCGGGCGGCGGCAATGTGCAACTCGCGGGGCATATCGGCCGGGACGCCAGGGTCGGCGCGGGCAATGCGACATTATCCGGCGGGATCGAACGCGATCTGGCGGTGGCGTCTGGCTCAGTGCATCTCACATCCAAGGCCGTGGTCGGAGGCAAGCTCCGATACTGGAGTGAGACGGCCCCCCTGATCGATGAGGAGGCGACTGTCCGTGGAGCGATCATGCGTCGTCCGCTGCCGGAGGGATGGTCGCTTGAAAACGCCCGCCGCGGCATCGTCGGGATGCGAGTCATGGCCGCGGTCATCAGTTTTCTCTCCACCTTAATCCTCGGCTTGGTGCTGCTGCGGATGTACCCTATCTTCACTCTCCGGGTGACGGCGGCGATGCGGGAACGTCCAGGACCCTCGGTCGGTTGGGGCACGGTGGCGTTGGTCGCCACTCCGGTTGTCGCCGTCAGCTTCCTCGTGACGCTGTTCGCGCTGCCCATTGGAGTCATCCTTCTCGCGTTGTATGTGGCGATGGTGTACCTAGCGCGAATCTATGCCATCACCTGCCTGGGTCAGTTGTTATTCCGCAGGCCCTCCGACTCGTTGTCTCTGACGGGCCCCTTTGTGGCAGGGTTGGTCCTGTATTCGATCCTCTCCTTCATCCCGATCATCGGCGGATTCGTGACCATGCTGACGATCCTCTTTGGGCTGGGCGCGCTGCTGATAGGAAAGCGGGAGTTGATCGTCGCCTTGCGGGAACAGGGACAGGTGTAGGGTCAGAGACGCAGGTCTGAACGAGGGGTCGGAAATGAAGTGGATGGGAATCGTAACGAGAGTTGGGAACAGGGAGGCCTAAGCGAGTCGGAGCATGGATAAACGGACGCCGCAAGCGAGCGTGCGGCTCGACGGACGGATCGTACGCTGCCAAGGATCTTGGACATTACTGGGCCTCTCGCAGGTCGAACGAGCCCTCAGCGGCATGGTCTGGCCAGTGACCGGCTCCCTCACGTTTGAGGCCAGCAAGATCGAGGCCTTCGATACGGGCGGTGCGGTCCTGCTCTATCGGGCCTTGATGGACTGTCGCAAACGGGGTTGTGAAGCGTCCGTTGAAGGCCTGGGATCGGAACATTCCCAGATGTTGAGCCTCGTGTCGTCCAACTGGAGCGCCATTGTGGCAGATGTGATACCGAGACCCGACGGGATCGAGCGTCTCTCGTCCTCGATTCGAGATCGGCTCGCGCACGTGCATCGAGGGTTGGGCTTCATCGGGGAGAGCACGACCACCCTATTCCGGTTCGTAATGGATCCCGCGCGACTTCGCTGGCGGACCTGTTTGAATTGTCTGCGAGTCGATGGGGTCAATGCCTTGCCGATCACCGGTCTGCTGACATTTCTGATCGGCGTCGTGATTGCGTATCAGGGCGCCGAGCAACTGCGGAAGTTCGGCACCAATATTTTTATCGTGGACCTCGTCGGCATTTCGCTGCTCCGGGAGATCGCTCCGTTGATCGTGGCGATTCTTATCGCCGGCCGGTCGGGATCCGCCTATGCCGCGCAGATCGGGACCATGAAAGTCACCGAAGAACTGGATGCGTTGCAGGCGCTGGGTCTCTCCCCGTTCGAACTGCTGGTGTTGCCGCGGATGATCGCCCTCGTGGTGGCGCTGCCGTTGCTCACCGCCTATGCCGATGTCCTGGGGGTGTTCGGAGGCATGTTGATTGCCTCGAATCAGTTGAACGTCAGTTTTACCGCCTTCCTGTCGCGGTTCGAGGAAGCCGTCGCGCTGCGGCACTTTGTGATCGGGATCGGCAAGGCACCGTTTTTTGCTGTCGTGATTGCCATGGTCGGCTGCTACCAAGGGTTTCAAATCAGAGGCGGCGTCGATGACGTCGGACGGCATACGACGATCAGCGTGGTACAGAGTATTTTTCTCGTGATCATATTTGACGCGATTTGCAGTATTCTCCTCAATTGGTGGGATTTATAGTGGAGGCCAAAAGAAGCTTCCATCTTTGTTCTCGCGGCGCGCACCGTCCTGGAAACATGTGAAACCTCCCCTGTCATCCAAAGAGGGTGAAGCAGGATGAATGATTCGCTCCCGACAGTCGCAACAACAGACCAAGCCGTTTTGCCAGTGATCGAGGTCAGCCATGTCTCCACGCGTTTCGGCCGGGCGGTCGTGCATGAGGATGTGAGCCTCATGGTCTTGCGCGGCGAAGTGTTTGCCATCGCCGGCGGCAACGGTTGCGGGAAGTCGACTCTCTTGCGTGAAATTATCGGTCTGCTCACACCGACGGCGGGAATCATTCGTCTTTTCGGCACAGACAGCCGACAACTCGAAGAGTCCGATGGGAGGCCGCTGCACCGCCGGTTCGGGGTGATGTTCCAGCAAGGAGCGTTGTTCAGTTCGCTGACCCTGGCGGAAAACGTGGCCGTTCCGCTTCGGGAGTTTACGCGGCTGAGCGCCGGTCTGATCAGGGACCTCGTGGCGTTGAAGATTGCGCTGGTGGGCTTACCGCAGGAGAGTGCGGTCAAGTATCCGAACGAACTCAGCGGCGGGATGCGGCGGCGCGCAGCGCTGGCTCGTGCTCTCGTGATGGATCCGGAACTGTTGTTCCTGGATGAACCGACGGCGGGGTTGGATCCGATCATCGCGGATGGGTTTGACGAGCTGTTGCTGCGCCTCAAAAGTATGCTCGGGCTGACGGTGGTGATGGTGACGCACGATTTGGATACGCTATGGCGCTTGGCCGATCGCGTGGCGTTGTTGGGGAACGGGCGCGTGCTTGGATTAGGGACGATGGAAGAACTGGCGCATGCCACGGATCCCCTCGTGCGGGAGTACTTCCTAGGGCCCCGTGGACGCGCGGCGCGACTGCAACACGCCGGAACGGTGCTGCACCAGGACTGAGAGGTGGCGCATGGAACCGAAGGTCAGCTCTGTCGTGGTCGGGGTGTTTGTCGTGCTCTTGGGCGCGACGGTGTTAGCCATTGTCCTGTGGTTGGGCAAGACGGATTATCGCGGGGTCTACGATCGGTACTATGTGTTCACGCGGGAGTCGGTTGCAGGCCTGAGCGTGGATTCGACCGTGAAGTATCGCGGCGTGGATGTCGGACGGGTGAAGGAAGTCGTCCTGAACCCGGAGAATTCTGAAGAGGTGCGAGTGACGGTGGATATTGCCGGCGGAACGCCGGTCAAAATCGATACGGAGGCCCTGTTGGTGACTCAGGGGCTCACGGGATTGGTGACACTCAACTTGACGGGAGGAAGCCGCGATGCCCCCGCACTGGCGGCGAGTGGAGGGCAGTCCTATCCTGTGATCAAGAGCGCACCGTCGTTGTTTGGGCGGTTGGATAAAGTCCTTTCGCAGGTGTTATCGGAGCAGGGACTCGCAAACCTCATAGGAAATCTGAGCAGTCTGGCCCAGAATGCCTCCTCTGTGTTGGATGAGGAGAATCGCACAACGCTCAGGCAAATGGTCAAAGATTTGTCGGAGGTGACGAGGACGCTGGCGGCCCGCAGTGGCCAGGTCGATCGGGGGGTGCAGAGCGCGGCCCAGGCGGCCGAGCAAGCGGCCCACCTGACGGAGCATCTCGGTAAACAGCTGCCGTTGTTGCTGGATCGTGTCACGAAAAGTGCGGTCGGACTGCAGCAGATGAGCGAAGAATTGGCGCGGACGAGCCGCTCCGTCGGAGACATGGTGGGTGCTAGCAAGCCGGACATCGAGCGGTTCTCTCGCCAGACCTTAGCGGATACGGGGCTGCTCATCAGCGAGCTGCGGCAACTCACCGCAACCTTGAATCGTGTGGCGCAACAGATCGAGCGACAACCCAATGTGTTGGTCCTGGGCCGTTCCGCTCAGCCGAAGGGTCCTGGCGAATGAAGGGAGCGCTGTGGCGAACCGTCAAGTGGTGAGGTATGTGGGAGTCGTGATGATGTCCTTGGCGCTTGCGGCTTGTGCCCTGTCCCGTTCGACGGAGGGTCCGGTCCGTACCTATGTGTTGGCGTCGGAAGAATCGGCTTTGGAAGGCGGCGTGCCGACGACGCCGTCGGGCGTCCAGAGGGTGTTAATCGTCGGTCTGCCGCAGGCGGACGCGGGGTTCGATACGCCGCGCATGGCCTACGTCCAGCGGTCGCACGAAGTGAACTATTACGCCACCAGTCAATGGGCCGACTCTCCGGCACGCATGGTCGTGCCGTTGCTCATTCGATCCTTGGAGCGTACCGGGCTATGGCGTGCGGTGGTCGCCATGCCGACGACGATTCGTGGAGACTATCGCCTGGATGTGTCCGGCCTCCTGTTGCAACACGAGTTTCTTCAGCAGCCGAGTCGCGTGCGTGTGTTGTTGCGAGCCGAGCTAGTGGAGATGACGGAGCAGCGTCTGCTGGGTGCGCGGAGTTTTGAGGCCCTCGAACCGGCGCCCAGCGAGGATGCCTATGGAGGCGTTCTCGCGGCGAACCGTGCAGTCGGCAAGGTGCTTCACGCGGTGGAGAGCTGGATCACGTCCTGCCTGCACGGATCGGCGAAAACGGACTGTTGATCGTTGGGATCGACGATCTGTTCTGCAAGAGCCGGCCAGTTCACGGGCCACGTCACACCCCATGCGCACGTCAGTGATGAGGGGGTTCTGATTCGGCCTCACGTCCGGTGTGATTACGACGCCGACCTTGATGGCAGGGCTGCACCCCAGTACGCCTTCGATGCCTGCGGTGCTAGGTGGCATGCTCACGATTACCGTCGCCGAGGCGATGTCCGATGAGTTGGGAATTCACATCGCGGAGGAATTCAAGAACCACCGGAATTCCCTTGAGGCGATGAGTCATGAATGGGGCGAGTGGGTGAGAGGCCGCTGTACGTGAAGGAGCCGTCATGGATCAACCGCTCATGAATATGCCGGCGCGGGTCGCATATTTTTCGATGGAGATCGGCCTGAATCCGCTAATGCCGACCTATGCCGGAGGGCTTGGGGTTTTGGCGGGAGATACCATCCGCTCCGCCGCCGATCTGGACGTGCCGATGGTCGGGGTCACGCTGCTGCATCGTCGTGGCTATTTCTATCAGCGACTCGACCGAAAGGGGTGGCAGTCGGAGGAACCGGTCGCTTGGTCGGTCGGTGATTTCGCAGAGCCAGTAGATCAGCAGGTCTCAATCGAGATCGATGGCCGCACCGTGCAGGTTCGTGCTTGGCGCTACCACGTCAAAGGTATGTCGGGCCATACCGTTCCGGTGTATTTACTTGATACGGCGTTGGCTGACAACAGTCCCTGGGATCGGACTATCACGGATTCGCTTTACGGCGGGGACCCCTACTACCGCCTGTGCCAGGAAATGGTCCTGGGGTTCGGCGGGTTTGCCCTCCTGCGGGAGTTAGGAGGCGGCGACATCTTTCGTTATCACCTCAATGAAGGGCATGCGGCGCTGCTGGTTCTGGCCTTGATCGAGGAGGCTCTCGGGACCAGACCGCAGAACGGAGACGTGCCGCCTGACGTGATTGAGAAGGTGCGTGAGCAATGTGTGTTCACGACACATACCCCGGTGCCGGCGGGCCACGACCAGTTTCCGGCGGACCTGGCGCACCGGGTGCTGGGAAGCAGGCGGTGTGATCTCGTGCAGGCCTGTCAGCACCAAGGCGCGTTGAATATGACCTTGCTGGCCCTGCGTGGGTCGCGTTTCGTCAATGGTGTGGCCATGCGGCACGGCGAGGTGTCTCACTCGCTGTATCCCGGCTATCCGATTCATTCCATTACGAACGGGGTGCATGCGGTGACGTGGACCGCGCCCTCATTTCAGAACCTCTACGATCGCCATCTGCCGGACTGGAGATACGATCAACTGTCGCTTCGGTATGCCATCAGCATCCCCGGTCCGGAAATCTGGGCCGCGCATCGCGAAGCCAAGCTGGCATTGGTGGATGAGGTGAATCGGGAGACCAACGCGGGATTCGATCGCGATGTGCTGACCATCGGCTTCGCCCGCCGGGCCACTGCCTATAAGCGAGGGATGCTGGTCTTTCACGATGTCGAACGGCTGCAACGATTGGTCAAAGCGGTGGGGCCGATTCAATTTGTCTTTGCGGGCAAGGCGCATCCTCAGGATCAGGCCGGCAAGGAGATGATTCATTGCATCCACGAGATGCGCGGTCAGTTGTCGGTGGCCTACCTCGCCAATTACGACATGACGCTGGCTCGTTTGCTCTGTGCCGGGGTGGATGTGTGGCTGAACACGCCGCTGCCGCCGATGGAAGCGTCGGGCACCAGCGGCATGAAGTCCGCCATGAACGGCGTCCCCAGCCTGAGTGTGTTGGACGGCTGGTGGGTCGAGGGACACATCGAAGGAATCACAGGCTGGTCGATCGGCGAAAAAGTCGAGGTTTGTCCCACGCCCTCCTCGGACCTGGAGGCCTGTCATGCGGCGGCCTTGTACGATAAGCTCGAGCATCACGTCATGCCCTGTTTCTATCAGAACCGGGAAGGGTTCGTGGAAATCATGAAACATGCCATTGCGATCAACGGGGCCTTCTTCAACACGCAACGCATGGTGGGGCAATACCTCCGCAATGCGTATCGCCTGGCCGGACAGTCCGGCAATGGAGCGTAAGCATATGGCTCAGGATCGGGATCGGGGCACCATGCAATCCGATTACAGTCATCTCCTGACGCTCTGGACGTCGGGTGTCCGGGATTACCACAGCATGTTGTCGGATTACCTCACGGCGAATTCAATCTTCGTCGCCGTGATCGGGCTGCTGGTCTCGCGCGAATCCGTGGCCCTTCCCTTTACCATCGTCATCGTGCTGTTGAGCGTGATCGGGATTCTCATGAGCGTGCAGATGGCGATTGTGTTGGGACGATTTTCCGCACAGAATGGCTTCTGGGAGTGGCAGCTGCGAGGCATTGAAGCCATGCCGGAGTGGCCGGAACGAAAGCCGGTGAGCGCCCTCTACCGCATACGAGAGCATCGTGAAACGATCGTGGATGAAACCAATGAGCCGCGCAGTTTCGAGCCTTCCTGGGCCTTCCGACAGCACCGCCAATGGTGGGCGCATCGAGCGATCAGTTTTCCCTGGTTCTTCGGCACCGTCTATGGCCTGTTTCTGTTGTGGGGATTGACGCAAGTGGTGCGGTCGAGTGCGTTGTCAATTGGGTAAGGACTGAGTCAGGCCCGAGGACGCTGCGCCAAGTCCGTGAGGGAGCGTCGTGGCTGACGAGGTCCGGTGCTGTCGGTCAGCCACCGCAGGAATCATTTCTGTCACGTGACAGCTCGGAGGCGTCCGAGCGTCCCGCTTCCACCCTACAATGAAATTTTGATGAAGCCTCGATGAAGAAGCTTTCACACAAGAGGAAAGTGGGTCCGTCCTTGTTATGATTGTGCCGTCTGATTTGCCCGACAGTGCGTGGCGCTGGGCGCGTTGCGTTCCGTCAATATTGAAGCGAGGAGTCCATGCGTATTCTGGTCATTGAAGACGATGCTGATCTCGCGCAATTTCTTTGCAAGGGACTGCATGAAGAACAGCATACGGTTGAAACGGCGGGCGACGGTGAGACAGGGCTGATCCTGGCCACCGATGAAAGTTATGACCTCTTGATCGTGGACGTCATGCTGCCCAAGCTGGATGGACTGACGCTCTGCAAACGCCTCCGGGCGAAGGGAAACCGGACGCCGATCCTTCTCCTGACCGCTCGCGACTTGGTCGAGGACAAGGTCGCCGGTCTGGATGCCGGCGCGGACGACTATTTGACGAAACCCTTCGCGTTTACGGAATTGGTGGCGCGGGTCCGAGCCCTGCTCCGGCGAGGCGGCCCACATGTCGGTAGTCGTCTGAAGGCGAAGGACCTGGAGATGGACCCCGCATCTCGCCGCGTCTGGCGAGGAGGAAAGGAGATCGTCCTGACCAGCAAAGAATTCGCCCTGCTGGAGTATCTGTTGAGGAACCGCGACATCGTCCTGACCAGAACGGCGATTCTAGAACGGGTGTGGGGCCTCAACTACGACCCCATGACGAATGTCGTGGATGTGTACATTCGTTCGTTGCGGGTCAAGATCGACCGGGATTTCACCTCTCCATTGATCGCCACCGTGCGCGGCGTGGGCTATAAGCTGGAGACCGGCGAGTGAGCAGCTTCCGCACACAGTTCCGCCTCTACACGGTGGCGCTCATCGCCGCCCTGCTCGTCGTCTTCAATATGCTCGTCTACATCGGATTCCACAGCCTGCTGCAGCAGTACATGGACCGCCGGTTGTTCGGGTTCGCCGACACCCTGGCCGAGCTGATCGAACAACGGCCGGAGTTGTTGAAGCGGCCGGACCACGAACTCGTCGTCCCGCGAGGCGCGCAGGTGGCCGACGAACGGATGCAGGAATTGCGGGAGGTCTCGCATTCGGTCCATATTCTGTCGCTCGACGGGACGGTCGTGTGGGAAGGCAGTGCGGTGGTGCCGAGGCCGTCGGTGGATGGGGCCGTGTTGGAACGGGGCAAAAACGGAGAGGTGGTGTATGCGACGATCGAGACCTCTTCCGGGGCGTCGGTTCGTCAAGTCTTCGTTCCGATCCGGCAGCAGAACGAGGTGCGATATCTGCTTCAAGCCGAAGAGTCTCTGGAATTTTTCAGGAGAACGCATCGAAGCCTCATGGGCCTGCTCATGCTGGGATCTGTGGCGACCCTGACCGCATCCTGGTTCGGCAGCGGATGGCTGGCCCGTAAGGTCCTCACGCCCATCGAGGTGCTCAGTCGCACCGCTGAAAGCATCTCCGAATCAGACCTGCGATCGCGAGTCAATCTGAATGCCCCGTTCGAGGAATTCGAGCGGCTGGCCCAGGCATTCAATGCCATGCTTGACCGCTTGCAGAGAGCATCCGAGAGCCAACGACGATTCGTGGACTATGCCGCGCATGAGATGAAAACGCCGTTGACCGTGATTCAAGGCAACCTGGAGGTGGCGTTGCAGCGTGCCCGATCGGCCGAAGAATATCGAGAGGTGCTCGTCTCCAACCTCGATCAGGTGCAACGTCTGATCGTGTTGACGAGATCCCTCCTGACCCTGGCCCGCTTCGCCGGCGACCGGCCGCCCGTGGAACTGGTTCCGCTCGCACTCGAGCCGCTGCTGCGTGAGTTGATCGAGGATCTGACGCCGGTGGCAGAGGATCGTCGCATCCGGCTGGTGTTGGAGCAAGAGCCGGTTCCTTCGGTGCTCGGCGATGCTGAGCGTTTGAAACAAGTGTTCATCAATCTGTTGGATAACGCCTTGCGCTATACGGATCCCGGCGGCACAGTCACGGTGCATCTGAGCAGTTTTCGTGGCGACGTGCGCGTGGCCGTTCGCGACACGGGGCAAGGGATCGCCCAGGAGCACCTTCCGCTGTTGTTCGAGCGTTTTTATCGGACTGATCCGGCCCGCGCCAGGGATTCGGGAGGCCACGGCCTCGGCCTTCCCATCGTGAAGGAAATCGCGGAGGCCCATCATGGGTCCATTTCCGTGGAGAGCGAAGTTGGGAAGGGCTCGGTCTTCACGCTGACACTGCCCGCTCCGCAGGGTTGATCGTTCGCCTGACAGTCTTCTCATTCATCCTACGTCACATTTTCCGCCAACCCATTGTTGAATCCGGCCGCGCTCAATATGAACGATTCTTCATGTCCCATTCATCCTCGGTTCATGTTGGTTGAGTACAGTGGCATCATGACAAGTGGGGCCACGACGATCCCGTCGCCGATAGATTGAGAAAAGGTGAATGAGATGAAAGACCTGAAAACCATGGCGCCGGTCACGTTGCTGCTGTTGTTGGTCATTGCCGCGATGGGAGTCATGGTCTTCTGGGGTCTGTCCCTGCTGGATTTGTCTGAATAGGGAGCTGATCTTTCATCGGCGAAGAGGCCGGAACGAATGACTGGGTGGCAGGTGGATGCTGTTGTCTCCCTGAGGGGTGACGGCTAGAGGGCCATGCCTTGTAAGGAAATCATCATGCGAGAGACATTTAAACCGGGCGGCCGGCGTTGGTCGATCGTGTTAGCGGGAGGAGAGGGTGCCAGGATGCAACCGGCAATCAGGCGTTGGCTCGGCCGGACGATTCCGAAACAATATTGTCGGTTCATTGGGACGCGGTCGATGTTCCAGCATACCCTCGACCGCACGATGCAGGTTACGAGTCCCGCGCGCACGGTTGTCGTGGTCGGGCGGGGACACGAGGAGGCCTGGGGACAAATCGGTGAACGGGATCCGGGAATGGTGTTGGTTCAACCGGGCAATGCGGATACGGCGCCGGATATTTTTCTTCCGCTGACCTACATCCGAGCTCGCGATCCGAAGGGCACGGTCGTGATCTCTCCTTCCGATCATTTTGTATTCCCCGAAGCACGATTTCTCGGTGAAGTCATCTATGCCATTCGAGCTGCGGAGAAGCTGGCCACACGTGTGTTGTTACTTGCGGCGCGTCCCACGAGCCCCGAAACGGACTATGGGTGGATTCAGCCCGGCGATGATCTGGGCTGGTTCGGCGCACGCCCGGTCCGGGCCGTCAAAACATTCTTGGAGAAACCGGAGCCGGCCTTGGCAGAGTTGGCCTATCGCTCGGGCGCTTTGTGGAGCACGTTTGTGATGGTCGGAAACGTGGAGACGATCTGGAATCTTGGACGTCGGGTGCTCCCGAAGATGATGGGCCTTTTCGAACGGCTCGGTGATGCAATCGATACGCCGAAGGAGCCGGAAATTCTGCGCACGATCTATGCGCGGATGCCGCGCCTGAATTTTTCACGGGATCTCCTGGCGCATGCGCCCGGCGATACGGCAGTGATGGAGATGAAGGGTGTCTGGTGGAGCGATTGGGGAAGTCCTGACCGGATCGTCGAGACGCTCACGCGTCTGGGCGCAGGTTCTACGCCGCTCGCCGAACATTTGAGAGCCGCGGCGGCTGGAGAGCGGTCGGGCTTTCTTGCTGCGCGATGAAGAAGATGAGGAGCCAGGTGGTACAGCTCGAAACTCTTTTCGACGGCGAGCGAAAGGCGTGACGCCTCCCTTCGGGAGTGGTCTATTGCCTCACAACGAGGGGCACGCTGCCGCAATTAGCCACAGCGGGCCGGTGACATGATCCCCCGTCCGGTCGCCGGGCAGGAGAGTGCTGCAGGCTTTCCGCACTGTCACGCCGGTGTGGGAGGCTGGCATCTGTCTTGCTCAATTCATGGCCAATTAACCGTTCATCTCCGGCGAGCATAATACCCACAACAGGTCGCCAGACATGGCGGCTTTCCAGTGATCGGGAGACCGGCTGTATGTATCGCTGTACTCGCTCGTCTCCCAAGGAGCACTCATGGACAATCCGCTGCTGACGCGAATTCTGTTGGCGACAGATTTTTCGGACGATGCCGCACGCGCGCAGGAGTATGCCATGTATCTGGCCACCGCCTGCGGTGCCACATTGGATGTGTTGCATGTCCTTGAGGCGCCCGCCTGGTTGAACGCCGAGGCGGCCGCGATTGCCGTGGTGGAACAGGCCCGGAAGGCCGCTGCAGACCGGTTGGAGTTAGTGCGCGATCATCTGGCGCGATGCGGCATCCCTTCGACAATTCGGCAAGTGTTGGGAAACCCGACTGAACACATCTGTCTCGCCGCGAGGGCCAGCGGGGCGGATCTGGTGGTCCTGGGCGTTCAGGGACGGACTAATCTCGTGTATGGGCTGATCGGCAGTACCGCGGAGCGGGTCGTGAAGGATGGACCCTGTCCGGTGCTCACTGTGCCGGGACTGCGTGAAGAAGCCGGCAAGCCTTCGATGGCAAGCGGACGGTTGCCGATTCGGCATATTCTAGCTCCGTTGGATTTTTCGAGTTCTTCGCTGGACGCGGTCGAGTATGCCGGTCACCTGGCAAAGGGCCTCGATGCCGCGGTGACGTTAATGCATGTGCTGGAACCGGTCTGTTATGACTTGGACTGCGGCCTGGGCATGATCGAAGAGGAGACAGGAAAACGAGACCGTTGGACCCGGCAGTTGACGGAGTTGAAGGAGGCGGTGACCTCCTTCGGATTGCAGGCAGATTTCGAGATCTCGGGGGGAATGCCTTCCGATGCAATCCTGGCCTGCGCCTTGCGGCATCAATCTGATTTGGTCGTGATGGGGACACATGGGCGTCGTGGTCTATCCGATAGCCGGTTTGGAAGCGTCGCGGAGGCGGTGTTGCGCCGGGCGACCTGTCCGATCTTGACCGTCAGAACGCCGAAGTTCCCACCGGGGCACCGTCGTGTGACAAAACACATGATGGGCGTCACCGAAACGATGTAAGGAGTAAACCCATGAACCCTCGTGACATCTATATTACCGAATTCGATTTGACTCGGCTCAGGGATGTTCTGCAGGCGCGCATCCAGGCCGAAGCACGTGATCAGAATCATGTAGAGAGCCTACAGAATGAGCTCGACCGTGCCCATGTTGTGGACCCGTCCGCGATTCCTCATGACGTGGTCACAATGAATTCTCAAGTCCGCATCGAAGACATGGATACCGGCAGGGAGAATGTCTATAAGTTGGTATATCCTTCTGAGGCCAGTATCCCGGAGAACAAACTCTCGATTCTCGCGCCAATCGGGACCGCCCTGTTGGGGTCCCGGGCGGGTGGGACGGTGGATTGGCGGGTTCCGGCCGGGAGGCGAACCATGCGGATCAAGGAAGTCCTGTATCAACCTGAGGCCGCCGGCGACAACCACCTCTAGGAGTCTGTCCGAGTGATGCCATTCTGCTGCGACGAATGATCTGCCGGCATCTGTGTCGTTCTCGGCTCGTAAAAATCCTCAACGTATTCAGCGAATACGCTTCCGGTTTTTTCGAGCCTGCGGCCTCGCATCCACCGGCAACTCCTTCGCCTCGCT
>JBDTWG010000040.1:0-16204 GCA_040006855.1 Nitrospira sp. | reverse complement strand
TCCGGCATGTAGATATCCGTGATGACGAGGTCGCAGGGTTCCTTTCGGAAGGCTCGGATCCCATCACGACCATTCCTTATTTCGCGAACACGGTGTCCCGCGGTCTCAAGGCCGACTCGAAGGACTTCACGGAGAGCCGCATTGTCATCAATGACGAGAATGGACGCGATGTCGGCCTTTCATCTGTGGCCTGCTGGTCTCCCTAATCATGACCCCACCCCCAAAAATCATAACACCTGCCTGTGAGTCTGCTAGAGCCATTGGGCTCTAGCGCTACAGAGCAGCAGGTCTACATTTCTCGGTGGGTGTCGGATTTCTGCGCGGTAGGAAATGCAGATGTGGTGATTCTGAAATGACATGGGCCCGTCGCGCGAATGGCTCCGGGCCCTCCATGGTTCCATCCTTGTCGAATCGCCTACCCTACTGCCGTCCCCAGACACACGATCCGTTCACTCCAATTCTGTTGAGGGACCCGTTTCTCGACTACACCCACCAGCCAGCGGAGTCTGGCCTGATCAGCCTCAGACATACGGATACATTCAATTCCCGCCTTTCAGCCATTCACCTAATTCACAGCAGCCAACTTCACCTGGACAGGGCTTTGACTCGAAGCGAACGAAAGCCGCATCTCCAGGTACTGGCGGACCTTCAGTTTCACGCCGGTCTTCAGCAAACAGCCCGGCACCGACAGGTCCACCAGGTGGCCATGTCCCATGATCCCCTCGCATGACAAGATGCACGTGCATTGCACAGGTTTTCGTCCGGTATATCGCGCTTTCACAATGCCTCCTGGTTAGGTGAATGTCATGCGCTGCCAGGACTCAAGCCTATCTCAGGTCAGGTAGTCCAGCATTCCACGGGGTGGGTACGTCAAAAGGTGGCGGCGTTTGGTCTTTGAACCGGGGAAGGACTGACAACCGGGAGCAGTAAACTGTCCCATAGGACGTCTCTCCCGAATTGGCTGAGGCGCACGGGTTTTTTACGACGTGCGGCGGCGTGTTTCGCGAACACAGCCGCCGCTATCCCATCCGACTGATGTGCCGTGCGCTCGCCTGGTCGCCGGCGGGGTACTACGCCTGGAGCACACGCCCCGAGAGTGCGCGATGTGCGGCGAACCGTGTCCTCCTGGCTGACATCCGCGTGATCCACCGAGAGAGCCGTGAGACCTACGGCAGTCCCAGCATCTGGCAGGCCCTCATGCCGCGCGGGCATCGGATCGGCCTGCGGCGCGTGACCCGCTTGATGCAATGCAGGCTAAATCCAGAATGTAAAATCTCACTTTCATTGGCTTTTTGAAGGTACCATTGTCTTAGAATCAACCATTAGCTCCACGCGAACGCCCTATGAGTTGGCACTTTGAGGCGCTTCCTTGAATCGATCCACCAAGCTTTTGGCATAGAACTCAACAATCTTTCGCTCTTCCGAGGTCAACGGGGACGTTAGGAGGATCGGTGAGAGGAGCGTTTCAGCGGCCAACATGAAAGCTGTAAGCTCTTTCCTATAGATCCTCTCCATCGGCAGCACCTCCGATTCGTTGACAAATGGATAGTGTGTGGATGGGTGGTAGCGTAGTTTCCAAATCTGGTGAAGTCCATGGCCTATATGTGCCAATTTTTAGTTAGGATCCTGGTTGGAGACCAAAGAAATTGGTCTTGGTCAGTCCGCACAGTGGCTTTTGATGGTCGAAAGACAGCAGCATAACTTAACCATCGCTAAACCGCGTGAGGGCAAGGTGATGAAAGAGGAGAATGCGAAGCCCGTTGGTGGGATTGGTGCGGGAGGCGGGACTTGAACCCGCACACCTTTGACAGTACAGGATTTTAAGTCCTGGGCGTCTGCCGATTCCGCCACTCCCGCCCCTTGCCAAATTCGGCAACGGTTCGCACAGTCAAGGACAGCCATGAGTAATAGGTAGGCTACTGGGGCGCGAGGGTACCAGCGGGTCTAGTGAGTGTCAATGGTCTACGCTGAAAGAAGCGGCGCAAGTTGTTGTGCACGGTCGGAAGGAGGAACGTCACAAGAGGAGCCTCCCGTTGAAGGTTGAGGCAGACTCCTGAAAGCCTGTGCTAAGCTGTGGTGGTAGGCTTCAAGGCTCAAGCCTTATGCCTTCGAATCTCTTTGGAGAGGTTGTACCACCCCCCTCGCCCGTCCCACCACCCAAGCTGTGCCAGAACTTGTCGCCTGCTCAAACGCAAACGGCCTGTCCCTTGCGAGACAGGCCATTGCAGTACCCTGCTATCGGGACTCGTGTCGACAATCAACCAACTCTTACGCAGCCACTTTATGGTCGTCTTTTTTGACCAAAGCTTTGCTGCGCTCCACCATCGTCGACACGCCGCTCTTCACCGATCGACTGAAGCGGGTAGCTTGGAGCTGAGCCCGCTTGGCATACCGGGCGACATCTCGCCTGGTCTCCGCCCCCGTCTTCGGAGCCAGGAGTAATCCCAGCGCCGCCCCCATCACTGCGCCCCCTCCGATGATCGCTGCAATCTTTGCCGCTTCACGCCCCTTGGTAGACATCGCGAATTCCTCCCTTTGGTGCAACAAGGTTTACGGTCCACTCACTCCGGCGAGAGCTACTGTTACATACAGCATCAACCGTGCCACAGCGACCACATACGAATTGGCCGGACATTCCTTTACTCGTGAAGGGAAAGGTTAAAGACTTCTCACAAAGGGTGCTGTTTTGTGAACAATGGGAGGAGACAACCGTTTCAGAAAAGCGACAGAGTGCCGTAGGGAAAACCATGGAGCCCTTGTCAGCCCTTGTCCGGCGCGGCTTCGCCGCCGACCTTGCAATGCGGATTCTGCTCACATAAGATCGCGAAACTATGTGGAGTCCTACTATGTTGTCGTGGTCCCGCGCGATCCCCTATCCCGATATCGATCCGGTTTTCCTGCGATTAGGCCCGTTGCAGTTCCGGTGGTACGGGTTGATGTATCTCATCGGACTCAGCCTGGCCTATTTTATTATCGCGGCGCGGGCCAGGGCGCAGAAGCTCCCGATGAACAAGGACCAGGTCTATGACATGATCGTCTATGCGGCGGTCGGAGTCTTTGCCGGCGGCCGCCTGGGCTATGTCTTGTTTTATAACCTGTCCTACTATTTGGAGAATCCACTCAAGATTTTCGCCGTCTGGGAAGGCGGCATGTCGTTTCATGGCGGTTTAATCGGCACCATCGTGGCGCTGGTGCTCTTCGCAAAACGGCAGGGTATTACGGTGCTCACCATAGCCGACCTCGCCGCCGGTGTGACCCCGGTGGGTCTCGGACTGGGGCGAATTGGCAATTTCATTAACGGCGAACTCTATGGCCGCCCGACTGACGTAGACTGGTGCATGGTATTCCCAGCGGGTGGCCTGGCCTGTCGCCATCCGTCTCAGCTCTATGAGGCTTTGCTGGAGGGGCTGCTACTCTTTACTCTGCTCTGGCTCATCACCCGACGGTTCCCGCCGCCGGGGACCGTGTTCGGCGCTTTCCTGATCGGATACGGTCTCTGCAGGATCGTGGTCGAGTTTTTTCGAGAGCCGGATGCGCAGATCGGCTTTATCTTCGGCACGATTTCGATGGGTCAGCTGCTGAGCATTCCCATGATTGTGGCGGGAGCCATCATTCTGGCGATGGCCGGCCGACGCAAGCGCCCGGTCGAGACTCACTCCGAATCGGTCCCCCTGCGCTGACGAGAGTGTACCGCGCGACGGCGGCGGCTATTGGGGTTTGGCATCCATATAGGACTTCCTGTCCAACCCCAGGTCGCTATCAAATTTTCGAAGCGGCGGGGCGTCCCAGATGACCTTATTGCCAGGCGCCAGGTTGGCTGCGGCGACATAGTGTTTCCTCGCCTCGGCTTTCTCGCCTAATCGCTCCAACGCCAAGGCGAGGTTGTAGTGGGCTTCCGCCACGGTCGGATCGGCTTGGATCGTCGCGAGATAGATCTGCTTAGCGCCTGCCCAATCATGTTGCGCAAACAACTGATTTCCCTGTTCCAACTGTTGGCTCACCACGGCGCTGGTTCCTGCCGGCGCGTGGAGCGCCCGCATCTCTGCCTTCTCTCGGCCAGCACAACCGACCAGCGCCATCGTCAACACCGTTGCCCATACGAGAGACTTCATCCCATCCTCCTTTGTTCACGACCTCACCGCCGTACCGTGCCGCAGGAATATGAACTCAAAACCTGCGATTGGTGACCCAAGCGATTGCTCCACCGCCATCCGATAAAGCCGCGCTTGTTCCCGATAACTGTCCGCCCGCACCCCGATCTGATCGAGCGGGATCATATCCGTCTTGTAGTCGGCAATCCAGAGTTCCCCATCCAATCGATAGAGTAAGTCGATGACCCCTTCCATCACCTGTCGGCCCTCGTTCCACGGCATGAAAAACGGCACCTCGCGCCCAACTACGGTCGCTCGTCGCAACCGCTCATACACTGGGGATTGCACAAAGGCGCGCAGGAGGTCGCAGGCCTCCTCAATAATGACCTCTTGTGCCGCCTCGTCGTGCTCCCTATCGAATACCAGCGACTGCCGCTTGATCAGCGCCAATTGCGCCGACGCATCGCGGTTGAAGTCCCAATACTGCAGAAGGCGGTGGGCCATTGTCCCTACCGTTTTTCCCAGGCCAGTTCGCCTCGTCGTACCCGGTTCAGGCTCCCACACCGGTGTCGGACTCGAGTGAAAATCTGTCGGTGAAACTACCAGCGGCATTGCCATTTGGATGTTCCATTGCTGTTCCCGCTGTGCCCAATGCGCAGACAGTGACGCGTCGGTCAGCCCGGTTTCCAGCACGACCGATTGCGCACGTGCCCTGGAGGGCGGACGATCTTCACTCTGAAGAATGGTTTGGCGTAGACCGACATCGCCGACCGGAATGTCCGACTGATCGGACCGGCCGAGTTCCGTTCCGGTGGCCTGCTCTAACAACTCGATGAGGGCGCCGCGTGCCCGGCGACGGGGGAGAGCTCCGGATAGAACCAGGCATTCGCGGGCGCGAGTCATTCCCACATAGAACAGGCGGCTCCGTTCCGCCTGTTCACGCGTTCGCGCTTTCTCCGCCACCAGGACCGCACCCAGGCTGCAATGGTCGCCCAAGTCGAGACCCTGCACGCCGGTCGACCAATCGTGCCAGATGAGCGGGCGCGCGGGACCACGTCCGGCGCCGTCTCCGTGATGTAAGCCGCCCAGGATCACCAGCGGAAACTCCAACCCCTTCGCCTTATGGATGGTCAAGACCCGCACCGCATCGAGGGTGTCCTCCACCAGAGTACTTTCGGCCTCCTCCGGTTGCTCCGTAAGCCGCTCAAGCAGTAACTCAACGAATCCCGTAATGGTCAGTGCGGGACGCTCGGCCTGCTCTGCCGCCATCTGGCGAACTTTGAATAGATTGGCGAGCGCCTGCTCTCCGTGCAGAGACGCGGCCGCCAGCTCAAGCACCGGCAGCTGTTGAAATACGAGGCTCACCGCCTCCGGCAACGGACAGTGGGGCGCCTGTGCATGGAGCCTCAAGAGAGCGCCATAGAGCCGACGGAGCGGTTCGGCATGCGGACTGACCCAGGCCGCCAGTCGATCGATCCGGCGATAGTCCAAGGCCTGCATTTCCTGCAGCGCCACCAGCGCTGAGTCGGGCAGTCCGCCGACAGCCGAGCGCAATACTCCCACGAGGGCAATGCGGTCATGAGGACTCTCGATGCAGCGAAGAATATTGACCAGATCGATGACTTCCTGGCGACGGTAGAAATGTTTTTCACCATCGATAATGTAGGCAATGTCGTGCCGGCGAAGAGCCTCCAGATAATGCTCGGCCTGAGTGAGTTTCCGAAATAGGAGCGCGATATGCCCCGGACGTAACGCATGACCTGCGCCTGTAGCCGGGGATTCGTTCTCGGCCGACCGCAACAACCGGCCGATCAGGAGCGCAATCTGCTCCGCTTCGACCCTGGTCGCCGCAGCGGAGTCCAAGTCGTCATCGTCTTCCGACGTGACCAATCGAAGTTCTACGCCGGGATTGCGAAACTGACTTGATCGATTCGGTTGAACCGTGAGCGGAACGTTAGGAGGCTGAATGGACGGTTGCGCTACCAGGAGTGCGTTGAACACGCCGTTCACCACGTCGAGAACCTGCGCATGGCTTCGAAAGTTCGTCGCGAGTTCACAACGCAGCGCGCCACTGCGCTCCATCCGGTCGACGACGTGGTCGAAGGCTTCGATATCGGCCCGACGAAAGGCGTAGATCGATTGTTTGGGATCGCCGACAATAAACAATTTTCCCGGCTCGAGTTCAGCGTCGCGCCAGGAGGTGGCTTGCATTCCCACCCGCTCGGCGAGATAGAGGACGATCTCGTACTGCACCGGATCTGTATCTTGAAATTCATCGACGAGCAGTGCGCGATAGTCGCGTTTCAGTTGCTCACGGATTGCCGGATGATCGCGGAGCAATGTGCGGGCCTTGCCTAACAGTCCGTCGAAAGTGAGCCAACCGGAATCCAGGAAAGACTTCCGCACCGCCCGCACAAACGGCGCCAGCAGGGCCAGGAGTTGTTGGAGCAGCTCGTGATCAACCTTGAGTAGCCGCTGTGCGATGCGCTGCAAGGCCTCCACATCACTTAACTCCGCATCAGTCCATCCTGCGGGAGCAGCGCCGAGATCTTTGGCCAACAGCTCCTGTGTTTCACGTGGGAGGTCCCGTAGGCCGTTCATGCCTTGGGACAGCAGCCTGCCGCAGAGTTCAGCGACCGCCGCCAACATCTGTTCGATTTTTCGCCGTTTCGGGCGATCATGCTGCGCGAGCAGATCTTCGGCCTGGGCCTTCCGGCGAGTGAACCACTCGTGCAGTCCGGCACTGAGAGTGGTCTCCCCGACCTGTCTGGTCAGCCCTTCAAGATCGATCAAATCACTGTGCAGGCTGTAGGCGAGTTCGCGCAGGTCATCGAGGGTGAACAGGCCCAGCACCACCTTCCAACTCTCATGGTTGCTGCCTGTCAGCCCCAACTCCCGATCCAACCAGAGGTCCCACTCGTGGGTGAAATGTTCGTCGAAGCGCGAGCCGTCCTCATCCGTTCCAAACGTCGGCGTGACGCCGGCTTCGATGGGATAGAGCCGAAGCAAATGCGCCGCAAAACTGTGGAGCGTTCCGATCTGCGCCTTTTCGACATCACGAAAGGCGGCGTCCGCCCTCGCCACAATCTCGTCCGTCGTCCAGCCATACCGCATGCGAAGATCGGCGATGGAGACGCCTCCGCTGCCGGTGGGAGAAATGTCGAGGGCTTCTGTGTTCACTAACGCGCGTAGCCGCTCCCGCAAGCGAAGCTTCATTTCGGTGGCGGCCTTATTCGTAAAGGTCAAGGCGACAATATGCGAGAGATCGAGCGGATCGGACCGGCGCATCAGAAGGTGCAGGAGTCGATTCACGAGCAGGGTCGTTTTCCCCGTTCCCGCTCCGGCGATCACCACCACGTTACGATCGAAGGTGGTGGCGGCAGCGATGCGCGCCGCCTGATCCGGTATCGGCGTGGATTCAGTCACGTGGGACCTTCAGCGACCGCAGGCTTCGTACCAGTCCGGCTTGAGAAGAACGGTAGGCGCGCCACCAGCTCGGCTGATGCGCCCGCCGGCAGGCGGTCGAAAAATCGCAGTGCGCACAGTAGGCATCCGGGACGATGACATATTGCCCGTCACGCACGCCTTCAACCAGCACTTGCAATGTCTTGTTCAGCATCTGACCGGCAGGGCCTTGCCAGGCCGTGGCCACAAATGAGGCGCGTTCGACGCCTGGCGTGGCATGGGGCAACAGATACAGGAAGTCGACCTGTTCTGGCAGGGAACCTTGCGATTCACCCGACGACGTGGCCGCCATCAAAGTATAGAGCGCCGGCTGCAGACGCGAGCCCCGCAAGGCGGCCTGAAGCAGATTTCGATCCTTGGCCTCAACCTGGCCATTGGCACGGTACTTATAGTCGACCACACGCAGGCCCCCTGAAGCCGGATGGCGATCGACGCGATCCCATCGTCCACGAATCGGAAGGGGATTCAGATCCGCCGGATACGGCAAGGATCCATTGACCTCAACTTCAAACTCCACCGGGAGAAATCCCGACGCCAGAGCCTCCTCGCGATCGAATGCCAGCACGAGGGATACGAGACGCTGGATCTGTTCTTGCGCCAGTTGCCACGTCAGGGCATAGCCGGTTCCGTGCGTCGTGGTGTAGGCGGCACAGGCTTGAGCAACTGCTCGGATCACCGCCTCGGCGATGACGTCCCCAGGAAGCTCCGCCTCCGGCCACCCCTGCTGGATCAGGGCACGATAGCAGTGGCGCAACGCCTCATGGCATAGCTGCCCCATCGCAGGGGGGGACAGTTCCATAGAAGGTGATTGGCGCACGGATTCCAGCTCAAGCACCTGGTCGGCGAAATACTGGAACGGACAACGCGCATAGGATTCCAGCGCGGTCGGCGAGAAACCGCGTCGACTCACGAGGGCCCAGTGAGCGGTCGGATGTTCGAGCATACCGTCGAACGCATTCAGACTCTGCTGATCGCTTTCGATCGCGCCTTGCGCGGCCAGGCCGTGGGAAAACAGGTGCCCATCACGCCCGACCACTTCCAGCAACTCGGACACGTCTCGTCCCTGCAGTACCGTGCTGACCGTGAGCTCCTCACGAGTCAGCAGCGGCGGTGCAAATAACGCGAGTCCGGCCCGGTCCGGCCATCGACGCGGCAAGGCAAACACTGACTCGGTATCTGGCTGATGCGCCAGGCCTCCTATGGAATCCAGATAGGTCGATGGCGCGAGTGGACGACCAGCGATATCCGCCCGTTGATAAGACAGGTACAAGCGCTCGCTTGCCGCCGACCTCAGCAATTCGAACAGCAGCGCTTCCTCGGCATACCCTTGAAGCTTCTGATCAATTTTGTAGCCCAGGGTTTCGCTGAGAATCAGCCGGTGCCGGTCGCGGAGAAATCCGTCCTCGTGAATAAAGCGGGGAAACACTTTTTCGTTCAGCCCGACCATGAAGAGGGCCCGGAACCCCAGGCCACGCGCCGCCATGGCATCGAGCACCTGCACTCCATCATGGCAGGCGGGCGAAACGGCATAGGTGGTCCGTTCCAGGAGTTGCATGAAGGTCTCGGTCCACTCGTCCCACGTGATGTCGACCGCCAGCCGATCCAGTTCCCGCAGTTGCGTGAAGACCTTGGAGATGGCCTCGCTCACGTCGCCGGCGGCGTCCCACTGCGACATCGGATCGACCGATCGAGTGGCTTCCAATGCCATGGTCAGATGTTTTTCAGCCAACGCCAGGAAGGCATCCGTCAGCTCGCCGTAGCCACCCTTGCCGGGGAGGCCATTCACATCGTTGATCAGCTGTGAGACAGCGCTCCACAGCAGACGTAGTTGTCCACCATCGATCGATACCCCACCGATGTCCTCCGTGAATCGGTCCTCTCTATCCGAAGCCGAGGTATTCAAGCGGCTCAGCTGTGCCAACCTTCTCCATTCCTCCTCGCCCCGGGTGATACCCAAAGCCTGCACCGCCACACGCCACAGATCCGGACGCGGTTCGATACGCTCGGTGTTGTCTCTCACCCCACGGTTCCAGGGCGAGGTAAGGACTTCCAGCACTGCCGGCCGGTACATTCCACTCCCCTTTAGTTGGGCTAGGTGCACCAGCGTCTTGACTGCCGGCTCTTGCAACAGCGGCAACGTCGCGCTCGAAACAAAAGGAATCCGATGCTGGTCGAAGGTCCGCCTGAGTGCTGCTTGGAATGGGACGAGGGTTCGACCCACCACTCCGATCTCGTCGAAGCGATAGCCATTGGTTTCCACCAGCGAAAGGATTTGTTTGCAAACCAGGGTCAATTCGTCGTCAATGCCGGCGGTGCTTCGAACTTCCACCGATACTTTCGATTTGTGAGCGGGAGGAGAAACGGTATCGTCATGGGATGGGGGCAGGGTGTTTTCCGAACCACCAGCGAGCGGATAGAGATGACGCTCCAAAAATTGGCGAGCGAACCCGTAGGCCGCCTGTGTGGCGAGCGGAAAATAGACCGTGACCGCAACGGTTGCCGCCAGTGCCTCCAGCAGGGTCAATTGGGTTTGCGTCAGATCATAGGAACCGTAATAGCAGAGCCGCGTCAGTCCGTGGAGAAACGGCGAGGCCGGTACGAACTCTGTGACGACTGCGGCCAGGTCATCGGGGGACCCTACGCCGAGCGCGGATCGGCTTTCCCGAAGAGCGGCATATAAGGTAAATAATCCCTTGAGTTTTTCTCTGTCCTCTGGGGCGAACTGCACCTCATCCACGGCACGGAGAGCGACCGCGGGATCAACGGTCGCATCTTTCAAGTCACGCAAGCTGGCCCACAGGGCCGCCCATGCTCCAGGCGCCAGCTGCGACAAGCGAAGCGCCTCCGTCTGCGGAACGTTGCGCTGGCCCAGTCGCTGAAGCAGATGCTCGAAGAAGACATCCGTCACCAGGTCGACGCGGCGTGCACTATCGCAGGACTGTCCACCATGAAGACGCTCACGGTCAAGGTGCAGCGCGAGTTGATGGAATGAGAGGATGTGCACATTGAGTAGCGACAGGCCGTGGGTCAAGGCCAGGAGTCGCTTGAGAGAGCGGCGAAGCTGGTCGGATGGCACGACCAGCGCGACTCCGGCCAGAGGATCACGCGCCTTCAGGGATCGGAGATCACCAACGAGTGCGGATTCGAGGGTGGGATGAAACGGTCCGGTGACAAGACGAAGCATCTACACCGAATGGACAAAGATCAATGACGAATGTTCAATAATCGCCATGCAATCGTTCCTCATTAATCACGCCTGATTCCATATTGCGGTGGTTAGCCGGTTTCCGGGCCCAACAGTTCTCCGTTGCAATCGATGCAGGACCAATCCCCGTCGATGAACTTCATTGGTTCGCCGCAGGTGCCGCATTCAGGCGGAGGTCCCTTACCCATTAAGGGAAGGAGATCCGGCAATTCGAAATCATCTTCGTCTGGAACCGTCATATCTCTCCGATCTTATGCGCCCTGCGGTCTCATTTTCAGCTGCAACGCCTTCTCGGCGCTCGCGCGCGGAGGCACACCTACGAAGGTCAATCGACCATCGATAATCGTCGCGGGCACAGCCCGGACCGAATGGCGATTGGCCAATTCCTGACCATCCGTCGTGGTGATGTCGACTTCTCGATAGCTAAAGCTATACTTTACCCTGAGTTCCTTCCATACGCGTTTCGCCGATGGACAGGCCCCGCAGGTCGGTGAGTGCAACAAGGTAACGTTCGGCATGGTCAACCCCTCTCCTTAACGTGAGCGGATCTTAACACCCACGCGAAGGAGCACGCAAGCAAGCGCCGGCCTGACATTGACCATCGACCTGTATATACTGAGCGCTCGCTGATACGGGAAGTCATCATTCACGATTCATAACGCCTTATCGAGGAGCCCATGCCTCTCCATCCACAAGCCGGACAACCGGCGAAGCCGGAACAGCTCGTCGATCTCGTAACACTCGACCAAGCCTATTACTCAGTCACACCGGATCCGTCCGATCCTCAACAGCGTGTGAGCTTCGGCACCAGCGGTCATCGCGGCTCATCATTGCGCCACTCCTTCAACGAAGCTCATATCCTCGCTATCACACAGGCAATCTGCGAATACCGGCAGTCAGCCGGTACCACCGGTCCGCTGTATATCGGCAAGGACACCCATGCCCTTTCCGAGCCGGCGCAACGCACAGCACTCGAAGTCTTAGCCGCAAATCAGATCCAAGTCCGCATGGATCAGAACGATGGCTATACCCCGACGCCGGTGATCTCCCACGCCATTCTGACCTTCAATCGAGGCCGGACAGCCGGCCTTGCCGATGGCATCATCATCACTCCGTCGCATAATCCTCCGGAGGATGGCGGCATCAAATATAACCCGCCGCATGGTGGGCCGGCCGATACCGATGTCACGAAAGCCATCGAGAATCGAGCCAACGAACTCCTGGCCGCCAAGCTGCGGAGCGTCAAGCGGGTATCCTACGAACAAGCGCTGAAGGCGGCTTCAACAGTGCGGTATGACTTCGTCGAAACCTATCTGGCGGACCTGATCAATGTGGTCGATCTCGATCGCATCAAGGCGGCAAAGCTGCGCCTCGCGGTCGATCCTCTGGGCGGAGCGGCCGTGGCCTATTGGCGTCCGCTGGCCGAACGTTATGGTCTGGACATTCACATCGTCAACGAGCAGGTCGATCCGACTTTTGGTTTCATGACGCTCGATTGGGACGGCAAAATCCGCATGGACTGCTCCTCCCCTTATGCCATGGCCTCGTTAATTAAACTGAAAGACCGGTTCGACCTTGCCTTCGGCAATGACACGGACACCGATCGCCACGGCATCGTGACACCCGGCGCCGGCTTGATGAACCCAAATCACTACCTCGCTGCCGCGATTGCCTATCTCTTCACCCACCGCCCAGGCTGGAAAGCGACCGCCGGAGTCGGCAAGACCATCGTCAGCAGCAGCATGATCGACCGTGTGGCCAATGACCTCCACCGTCGTCTGGTTGAGGTGCCGGTGGGATTCAAATGGTTCGTGCCGGGGCTCAGTGAAGGTTCATTGGGGTTTGGAGGGGAAGAAAGCGCGGGCGCGGCGTTTCTCCGTCATGACGGGACCACCTGGGTGACCGATAAGGACGGCATTATCATGGATCTTCTCGCGGCGGAGATGCTGGCCGTGACCGGGAAAGATCCGGCCCAGCTCTATGGCGAACTGACCGCCCGACTGGGAGAGCCGGTCTACGAACGCATCGATGCGCCGGCTACGCGGGCGCAGAAAGCCGCCCTTCAGAAGTTCTCCCCGCAGCAAGTGCAGAGTCGGGAGCTTGCAGGGGAATCGATCACGGCCATGTTGACGGAAGCGCCCGGAAACAAGGCCTCTATCGGTGGGCTCAAGGTCACCACAGCAAACGGCTGGTTTGCGGCGCGCCCGAGCGGAACCGAAGACGTCTATAAACTGTATGCGGAAAGTTTCAACGGCCCGGCTCACCTTCGACGTATTCAGGACGATGCGCAGGCCTTGATCAAGCAAGTCTTCTCCAGCGCGGGGGCCTAATCCTGCCGGAGGGCAGCCGCGTCCCACGATTCTGAGGACCAGGTATACTTACACGAGTATGCCGATTTTATCTCGCACGCTCAGTAGCCTCACCCTTGCCGTTGCGCTCACGGCCTGTGCCGCTCCTTCCTCACAAGGCAACCGTTCGACCGTCACGCCCATCCCTAGTTGCTGCCGCACCACTCAGGCCGATACTCGTCAACAAGCCATCGTCCGCACGGCGGCCAACTTGGTCGGCGCGCACACGATCGAGAGCAACGGCCGGCGCATTGCCTACGATTGCGCTGGGGTAACCCGTGCCATTTATCTTGCCCATGGAATCGATCTCTATGAAGGAGGCGCAGGAGACAGCGCTGCCAACGGCGTACGCCTGATCTACAACCATCTTCGCACACATGGACAGCTCCACCGGGGTCCAGTCGTACGCGCCGGTGATCTGGTATTTTTTGACAATACGTGGGACTACAATGGGGACGGTCGTCTCAACGATCCCTTGACCCATGTGGGCATCGTCGAGGCAGTGGAGACGGACGGCACCATTATCTTCATCAGCCGCGTGGCCGGCGCCATTGAACGGTACCGAATGAACGTGGCGCATCCTCATCTTCATCGGACCGCCGACGGGCGCGTGGTGAATGACTATATGCGGCGTAAACATTGGCGGGACGGAGAGCAGACACCCTATCTCACGGGTGAGTTATTTGCCGCCTTCGGCACGAGAGTGGTAGAGTGACAGGCACAACCCTAAACAGACGGTATACACCTTGTCACCTGCGCAGCCGTCCACAATCCTCTGTCCTGAATGTCACTTGCCTACAACTTGGCAAGACAATCCCTGGCGCCCATTTTGCTCTGAGCGTTGCCAAATCATCGACCTGGGAGCCTGGGCTAGTGAGCGGTATCGTGTGGCAGGGCCGAGCTTGACGGTGGGTGAATCGGAATCATTTTCTTCCGACGATAATTAGGCGCCCTTTTCCACGGCTATTCGCAACGGCAGTTGGCCTTGTAGTCCATACACATCGGGCCGAAACTTCTTTCGCAATCGCAACTACATTTCGGGGTCTTGCCCGCAGGACACGTAATCTGGCAGGTCTGCTTAATTCCCATCCCGCACGATACGATTTCACAGGCATTGGATCCTTCAGCCAACAGCAGCGGCAGCGACGGCATAACAGGAACAGGAATTTTCGTCTGCTCCAAGACATCCTGTTGAATCGCCGGCGTCGAGACCTGCGTCGAAGACCTATCCAGGCCAATTTCTTCCGCCGCCACCGGCGCACTGAAACCACCCAGTCCCAGTATCAGCAGAAAGAGACCACTTCCGACCATCCGTTGTAATACACTTATCGTCATGCATCACCTTCCTTTCGAACGGGCCGTAGCATAGGAAGAATAGGCAGTGAAATCAATCCCCGATTGGGTCCCCTTGTGACACCTGGCTGCGCATCCATCTTGAGACGGTTGATCAAGCGAGACAATCAATCGCCGGATGCCGCTTCCTGCCGAATGTCACGGACGGAAGCCCCCACCACTTTTCAATCACGGTCGCATACAGACTGCGATAGTCGATCGTGTGTTTGAGATCGCCATCCTGGAGGTCCGTGAGTGACGGCGGCATTCCATACAAACCGCCTTTTACTCGGCCACCCATGAGGAGATGCGGCGCCGCCGTCCCGTGATCGGTGCCATGGCTCGCGTTCTCTTCCACTCGCCGACCGAACTCGGAATAGGTCATCACCAGCACCTCGTTCCAAGCGCCTTGTTTCTGGAGCGCCATACGAAAGGCCGTTAACGCCTGCGCCAGCTCGTCCAGCAATCGATGATGCGCCGGTAATTGTCCGGCATGGGTATCGAAGCTTCCCTGAGTCACTTTAATGACTGCAACAGGGACCTGTGCGGTCATCAACTTGGCTGCCACCTCGAGTTGTTTGCCGATCTTAGTCGCTGGAAAGTCGACCCCCAATTGCGTCCCCTGCTCGATGCGGCCTTGGAGGTCTGCCGCCGCAACTGAAAGTTCACGCTGCACGTTCAGGATATGAGCCAGCGCGCGGTTCGCGGTCTGAAAGGAGATGGGTCTTCTCGACCCAGCCTGCCGGAGAAACTGCTCGGGATCGTGCAACGAAATAGTGCGTGTCTTTGCGCCACTCAACGGCCCAGCATCCCCTTTGCCGAGAAGAACGCCCTCGGCGGTGAATGTCGGGGGCAAAGGGAATTGTTGAAAGACACTCGACAACCATCCTTGATCCACCAGTTCCTCGCTGTCCGAGGCGGTCTCCCAAATTTCGATCGACCTGAAATGAGAACGATTCGGGCTGGGATATCCCACCCCACTGACCAGTGCCAGCTCCTTGCCTTCCCACAGTGACATCAAGGGCGTCAATGCCGGATGCAATCCAAACTTGGGCGTCAGCTGACGGACCTGCTCGCGAGAAATGGCCAACTGTGGCCGTGCTCGATAGTAGGCGCCATCGTCAAAGGGCACGAAGGTGTTGAGCCCATCGTTGCCGCCATGGAGTTCGACCAGCACCAACATGCGTTCTCGGTCGCGTCGCCCGACGGGCGGCTCATTGGCCTGTGCAGCCCAAATCCGGTCCAGCCAGAGCGGGCGCAATAGAACCAGTGGCAGGGCCGCGGCGGCTTTGAGCAATCCTCGTCGCTGCAATCCATGCACGATCATGACGACCTCATTTGAGTTGATAGACCGGATCGAGGACACATTGGCGAACGGCCTGAATTCGGTCCTCCACTGAGTCGGGAGGCTGCACGGGCGTCAGTGGAAGCAGCGTCGTCTGGACAATGTGGAGCGGCTCTGTGGCCAGCCAGCTCGCGCCCTGTGCCTGAGCCATGCCGGCCATTCCCTGCTCCTGGGCATGGCCAGTCTCGTGCCCGCGGATCGCGCGTTGCAGCATCTGCGTCCGGTCCAGAAGCGTTGCGGTGGTGATCCATCGTGTGCTGCCCGGCCACCCCTTCACATTGGGCGGGTCAAACAGATCCTGTCCAAGCCGCCGTCCGTACCGGAGAAGTTGCAGCGGCTCCTCGATCGCCAGATTGAAGAGTTTCGCCGTTCCCACCGTCAGTTCCACCGGAGACTTGATCAAGCAGCCGCGGTTTTC
>JBDTWG010000039.1:0-16401 GCA_040006855.1 Nitrospira sp. | reverse complement strand
ACCATGTCGAACAGCCGCCGGTACAGCAGGTGCGTGGCCCAATTGTTATTCAGGGGCGCGGAAATATGCCGGGTACGAATGACTTTGGGACGCGGATCGACTAACCGAGTCGCCAGCGCCGCGAGCCAACTGTCGCGTGAACTGTTTACATGGACGATGTCGGGATGATCCCGCTTCAACAAACGACGAAAGGCAAGGATCGACCAAGGCAGGCGCCATTGCTGCATGCTGAACGGTTCCACCGGCAGCCCGCGCTCTTTCGCCATCGCCATAATGGGACTGTGCGGCTCCAACACCAACCGCAGGCGATGACCTCGTTTGTAAAGCCGTTCGGCATGCAGCAGGACAGCCAGTTCTTGCCCGCCCACCGACCTGCTGGATTCCGCAATCAGAATATTCACAACAATCTCTGCTTCGATGACGGGGCAAGTTGCTGTTGTACGGCGCGAACGACTTGGTCTGGCTTGACTCCCGTCAGACATTCGAGCCTCGCGGCCCTCGTACAATCTCGCCGAAAACAGGGACTGCATTCCACCGCTTGCGACAGGATAAGATGCCCCCGTCCATAGGGCCCCGTTCGGCGCGGATCAGTCGGCCCGAATAACGCCACCACCGGCGTCCCCACCGCCGCCGCAATGTGCATGGGTCCGGAATCGTTGGTGATCAGGACAGCCGCCTGTCGCAACAAACTGGGCAGCAAGCCTACAGGGGTCTGTCCTGTGAGATCAACCGCTTTCGTCCGCATGAGCGCCATCACCGCGAGAGCTTCCGGCCGCTCAGCCACTCCTCCGATGAACACGATCGGCAACGTATGCGCCTGCGACAACTGATCAGCCGCCTCGGCAAAATGTTGCGGGGGCCAGCGTTTGGTCTCCCAGCGCGCGGAGGCGTTGATCGCAATCCACGGCAGAGAGGCGACCACGCCGGCGCTGCTGAGGATCGCTTCCACGGCCGGCCGATCTTGAGGATGGTCGACGAAATCGAAGCGAGGCTGCACGGGACGATCCGCACCGAGCGCTTCCGCGACCAACAGATATCGATCGACCGCATGCATCGAGGCATGCGGTACCTTAACCCGCTGGGTATAAAACAGCGGGCTGCCCTCGCGCGCGTTGGCAAATCCTATCCGACGGCCGCAGCCGGTCAACCACGCCATCGCGCCGCTCCTGAAAAGCCCTTGCAGATCAACCACCAGATCGAAGTGAGCCGCACGAAGTTCAGGTACCCGGCCCAGCCAGCCCGATAGCCCAGTCTCCACCGCACAGACCTGATCCACCCCCTCGATGGCTTCCACCAACGGCGCCCATTGCCGCTTTACCAGCCACGTCACCTCGGCGTGAGGAAACCGCGCGCGCAATGCCGCCAGGGTCGGCATCGCATGAACGATGTCGCCAAGAGAACTCGGTTTAATAAATAGCAGTCGGCGTACAGGGTCGGTCATTCAGCCACCAGAGACGACGCCGCTAGCAGGGATGCGCCTGTGAGACAACCGGCCGACCGGCCGCATGAGCGAGTATCCACTCCGCCGCTTGCGGCAAGGCATCGGCCACATGGTCCGGCGACAGGCCTCGATCGGTCAGATCGGCTAATGTCTCTCTCCCCGATGGGCCGGTCAGGACCAACAGGCTCTGCGCGCCGACCTGTTTGGCCAGCTCGATGTCTCGCGCGCTGTCCCCAATGACATAGGCCCGACCCAAGTCCACCTTCAATTCGGCAACCGCCCGATCGATCATGCCGGGAGCCGGCTTGCGACAATTGCATCGATCATCGGGATGGTGAGGACAAAAATACAGCCCGTCGAGCGTCACCTTATCCTCGGCCAGCAGGAGTCGCAGCTTGCTGTGAATCGCCTCAAGATCCTTGCCGCCAAAGTATCCGCGGCCCAGTCCGGACTGATTTGTGACGACGACGAGGCGCGCACCGGCCTGCTTGAGCCGGGCAAGCGCTGCGCCCACCCCCGGCAATAATGTCAGTTCCTCAGGAGACTTAATATAGCCGGTGTCTGTATTCAGCGTGCCGTCACGATCCAAAAACACCGTGACTCCCGCCAGTGAAACGGGATCAATGCTGCGTTTCGAAGACGCCGGTTCTGGTGCCAGGAGAGGGGCCGCCAGCGGCAGATGCTCAAGGGCTGCGCCGTATACTTGGTCTACCGTCACGCCGGTCATACAGCGGTGATCGATAGGACATTCCCGCAGCAAGCAAGGCGCACAGGAGACCGGGTGCCGGACGAGTTTCGCCTCGACGCCATAGGGTGAAGTGGTCTGCCAATCGGTCGGGCCGAACACCGCCACCAGCGGTACCTTGAAGGCAGCCGCCACATGCATAGGCCCCGTATCGTTCGTCAGGAACAACTGGCAGCGCTTCACGAGCGCCATCAATTCCCGCACCGTGGTCTGTCCGGAACAGACGACCGTGCGCGCCTTAATTTCTTTGGCGATCGCGTGCCCCAACTGTTCTTCGCCCTTGGCGCCGAGGATGGCTACGCCGATCTTGGCACCGGTTTGAGCCTGCCTATCTTTCAATACACGATTGACGACCTCGGCATACCGCTCCGGCAGCCACCGTTTGGCATGGCCATAGGTCGAGCCGGGATTCACGCCGATGACGGGATCCGACGCGCCGATCCCGGCATCAGCCAACCGCTTGGTGATCGCGGCAGATTCTTCCGGAGTGACAAACAGGCGGGGAGCCGGTGCGGGACCATGGCCTCCGAGCGGCTTGAGCAAATCCCAATAGTACTCTACTTGATGCTTCTGGCCGTTTCGTGGCGGCACGGACACGGGGTCCGTCAGGAAGAGGCTCCGGCCATCTGTCGCATACCCGAAGCGTCGAGGGATGCCGGCCAGAAAACTAATCAAGGCCGCCTCAAACGCATTCTGAAACAAAATGGCGAGGTCGAATCGATGACGTCGCAGCACGCCGGCCAGCGTCCATTTACCGGTGAGCCCTGCATGGCGTCCTCGGTCGTCGTACACCAGCGTCCGATTCACTGCCGGATGCTGGGCCAGCAGATCGGCAATCGCCGGCTTGACGAGCAGCGTAATCTCGGCGTGAGGAAAAATCGTGCGCACCTGGCTCAAGGCAGGCTCACACATCACGGCGTCCCCCAGCCAATTGGGACCACGGACGACGATACGATGAATCCCTTCCTTACGCATGGCCTGCCTCTGTCACCTGTGGATCGAGTCGTAACAACTGCTCCAGACGATCCTGTCCCCTCAGAATCTCCGTCCGGAGCCTGATGGCCCAACAGAAATCATGTGGGCCCAGAAAGAGCGCCACCTTGTCGGCGTCCTTCTCGGTCGTCACCAACAGATTCGCGCCACAGGCCAGTGCCTTGGCTCGAATGGTTTTCAGCATGCCATCGGTATAGTGCACATGGTCGGGAAATGCCAGCGTCTCCACCACCGTCACACCCAGGCCTTCCACCAATGCATGAAACGACTCGGCATTGCCGATCCCGCTGAAGATGACGGCCGAGCGACCACGAAAGGCGTCCAGCTGGCGCCGCTCGTCTCCTCCGACCCGTCGAAACTCCTCGGCAGGAAATCCCACCAGCAATGGCGGCGGAAGCGAGCCGTTGGCCTGGAGGAGACGACTCCACACAGCCTCCGCATCCTTCGCTTGATTCACCCTGGTGATCACAATGGCCGTGGCGCGGGCCGCCGCCGAGAGCGGTTCCCGCAAACGTCCGATCGGCAATGCGGCCTGAATGCCCGCGAGATCTGTCGCATCCACCAGCAAGAGATTCAGATCGCGATGCAGTTGCACATGCTGAAAGCCATCATCCAACAGAAAACAATCGACCGGCAGGCGACGCAGCACCCATTGGCCCAGCGCATACCGATCAGCGCCAACGGCGACCACGGCCTGAGGACAGCGGCGTGCGATCAAATAGGGCTCATCTCCGGCCTCCTCCGGACCGACAAGCACACGCTGACCATCGGACACCAGCAGCTGAGGCGCCTGACTCCGACGCCGATACCCGCGACTCAAGACCGCTACTCGCGTTCCTTGCGCCGTCAACCGTTCGACCAGGTGCATGACCACAGGTGTTTTCCCCGTTCCTCCTACCGTAAGGTTCCCCACGCTGATCACGGGGCGAGGCAAGCGCTGCGTCCGGAACCAGCCTCGCTCGTAACACCATAGCCGAACACGAGCCGCGAATTCGTAGGGCACTCCGAACCAGCGCAAACGGGTCCGCAACCACCTCGACAGCTGAGTCATCATCACGATTGCCGACTCGACAGCTCTCGCGACCGCTCCGCCGCACTGGGCGCTGCGGGAGCCGCCCGTCCCGGAAGAAACGTCGCAATGATGTCCGCAGTTCGCTGGAGCGCGCCCTGGTTATCCGCGACGACCTGTTGGGCCGCCTGCCCCATCCGCCGCAAGGCTTCAGGATCGCGAAGGAGCTTTCGCAAGTCCTGCGCAAAATGTGCCGCATCCTGCACGACTCGCCCGCCTTGAGCGTTCGACAACAACGCCGCCACCTCGGCGCAATGGTCGGTATGCGGGCCGAAGAAAACCGGCTTTCCCCATACCGCCGGCTCCAAAAGATTGTGGCCTCCGATCGGGACCCACGTCCCACCCACAAAGGCCACTACGGCATCGCGATAGAGCAGCGCCAATTCGCCGCGCGTATCCAGGATGAGCACCCGCGGTCCGCTCCCGGCCATCTGCCCTGCTTCGCCGGTGCTGCGGCGTGAGACCGTGAGTCCTCGGCTTCGCACCATCTGCTCGACCTGCGCCGCCCGCTCGATATGCCGAGGCGCCAGCACCAACAGGAGATCGGACGACTCCGCAGAGAGCGACTGATAGGCGGTTACAAGCGCCTCTTCCTCACCGGGATGCGTGCTTCCGGCCACCAACAACTGCTCGCGATCGCTCACCCCCAACGAGGCCTTCGAGATGCCGCCGCCGTCGGCCTTCACCTCCGGAACCGGCTGATCGAATTTGATATTGCCGGTACAACGGACCCGCTCGGGCTCCGCTCCCAGCGCGACCATCCGCCTGGCGTCACGCTCCGATTGCATAAGGCAACAGCTGATCATGTTCAACATCGTGCGATAGAAATTCCGAATCACCGGCAGACGCTGCCGCTCGAATGAGCGCGTGGACAACCGTCCGTTGACAAGAATGGACGGAATGTTCCGCCGCCGCAAACTCCGCAGGAGATTCGGCCAGAGTTCCGTCTCGACAAATACATAGAGGGCAGGATTGATCCGCGCAATCACCTGGTTGACGACCCAGGGAAAATCCAGCGGAGCATACCGATGTTCGGCGATACCTTCCAGACGCTGCTCCACCGCCTCGCGTCCTGTTTCCGTCACGGTCGAGACGATCAACCTCGAGGCAGGATACCGTCTGCGCAAATCGCGGACGAGCGGCGCCACTGCAACGACCTCACCCAACGACACCGCATGGATCCAGATCACATGATCTGACGCGCCGCCAGCCTGGTTCGAGGGTGCCTCCGCCACCAACCCCAAACGCTGCGGAAGCCCACGACGACATCGTCGTTTGGCCAACAAGACGATCAGAACAATCGGGGAAACGAGGAGTAGGAGGCTATTGTACAGCAGGTACCACATCACGGACCGGCTCGTTGGACCGCCGCGTCGGCGTCGATTGTCATGCGGTTCAGCGTCTCTTCCAACTCCCGGCGATGACGCTCCAAGTCGTCAATGGACGAGTCGGACGGGATGACGATCGGCGGCCCAAACCGGATAAGGCCCCGCGTGAACGGATAGGGCATGATGAAGCGATCCCAGCTCGCGAAGAGTTTTTTTTTGAGCAACCAAACGCCATGGGGACGATGGGCAACCCGGTCGCCCTCGCTAACTGGACCACACCCACCTTCGCGATCTGCCGCGGGCCCTTCGGTCCATCAGGCGTGAGCACCAAATTGTATCCGGAGCGGCCGAGGCGAATCAGTTTCCGAAAGGCCTCCGCGCCTCCTCTGGTGCTGGAACCACGAACCGCGTCCAAGCCGAACCGTGCCACGATGCGACGGATCAATTCTCCATCGCGATGCTGACTGATCAGCACATGGGCTTCCAGCCCTGGGAAGGCCAGCGGCATCATCAACTGCTGGGCATGCCAGAAGGCGAGGATCACCCGTTTCCCCTGTGCGAATCTCTGGGAGAGATGCTCGGCTCCCTCGACACGCAGGGTCATGGTCCGGCTCAACAGCCGGATCACATGATACCCGACCGGCGGTACGACCGCGACCTTCACGGCATTCGTCACCAGCTTCAGCAGGGCCGGTTTCGGAGGAGGAATCGCCGAGGGAGCATGTGTCATAGGTCCGCTCATTGTAGCCTCGCTACGTCGTTACTCCGGAATCGCATCGGCAAACTGCATCGCGTGCAACCGCTTGTACATGCCACCCTTCCGCAGCAGTTCCTCATGCGATCCAACCTCGACGATCGTGCCTCGATCCAGGACCACGATACGATCGGCATTTTGAATCGTCGAGAGGCGGTGGGCGACGACCAACGTCGTCCGATTCTTCATCAAATTGGCCAACGCCATTTGCACGATCCGCTCCGACTGCGTATCCAACGCCGAGGTCGCTTCATCCAAGATCAACACCGGCGGGTCACGGAGAATGGCACGGGCGATCGCAATCCGCTGGCGCTCTCCGCCCGACAGTTTGAGGCCACGTTCCCCGATCAACGTGTCATATCCGTCCGGCATCCGTAGGATGAAATCATGGGCGTACGCCAGCTGTGCCGCATGCGTCACGTCTTCAGGCGTGGCGCCCTGCCGCCCATAGCCAATGTTGTTGCGGACCGTATCGTCAAAGAGTATGACTTCCTGAGACACAATCCCGATCTGTCCGCGTACCGAGCGCAGGGTGCAGGCGCGAAGATCCACCCCATCGATCAAAATTTGTCCCCCGGTCGGCTCGTAGAATCTCGGGAGCAGGCTCACCAATGTGGTTTTGCCGCTCCCGCTGCTCCCCACGAACGCAATGACCTCGCCGGCTCGGATCGTTAAATCGATACCGGTCAAAGCCGCGTCGATCTGGCCCTCATACCGAAATGCCACCTGCCTGAACTCGAGAGAGCGAGAAATCGACGGCAGATCGGTATGCCCCCCATTGGCAACCTGCTCGGTCGGGAGATCGAGGACGTCAAACACCCGTTCGGCGGCCGCCAGCGCCTGCTGAACCGTATTATTGGCGCCCGACAGTCTTCTGATCGGCGTATAGGCCATGAACATGGCCGCGAGAAACGAGAAAAACGCGCCGGGGGTCATTTCATCGTGGATCACCAGAAAACCGCCATACCAAATGATCCCCGCGATGCCGAGTACACCGATCACCTCCATGTGGGAGGAGCCCAGAGAGGACACCTGGATGGCTTTCATCGTGGTGTGGATGAAGGCATCATTGCTCTCTCGAAACCGTTTGGCCTCTTCCTCCTCCCGTCCAAACGACTTCACCATTCGGATACCCGCCAATGTTTCCTGGAGCGTCGAGGCCATGTCACCCATCCGCTCCTGCCCGCGCGTGGCGAGGTTCCGCAGCCGCTGGCCCATCCGCACCATCGTCACCACCGATAGGGGGACGACGATCATCGAGACCATCGCCAACTTCCAGTTTTGATAGACGATCACCCCGATCATGGCCAGGAACGTGAGGCCTTGCTGGAACAAATCTTTGAGGACACCGGCGACGGCGTTGGCCATCTGATTCACATCGTTAATGACACGCGACACCAACCGACCGGACGTGTTGGTATCGTGAAAGTGAACCGGCAACTGCACGAGCTTGGAAAAGAGCTGTTCCCTGATGTCACCGATCACCTGGTTCCCGACATAATTCATCAAGTAGTTCTGGCCGTAGTTGAACACGCCCTTGAGGATCGCAACAGCCAAAATGGCGATGGGCAGCACCAGCAACAGGCTTTCATCTTTGCTGATGAACAAGCCGTCGAGCACCGGCCGAACCAACCAGGCATAGGCGGCCGAAAGACCTGCCACGAGCAGCGCACATACAAATGCGGCTCCCAGCCGAAATCGGTACGGTTCCAGATACTTGAGGAGGCGGAGATAATGTTTCATGGCCGACACTCGGCGAGAACGGCTTCCGCAGCGCGACGTGAGGCGCCTGGGGTCCCCAGCGCTCGTCGGACCGACAAGAGGGCGGCCTTCATGTCCTCATACGCGCGGGAATCTGCCAACAGCCGTTCGGTTTCTTGCACCAGGCGCTCCGGCGTGGCCTCGTTATGAATCAGCTCCGGCACAATGCCGCGACCCGCGACCAGATTGGCCAGCCCGATCCAGGGGACTCGGATCAACAGGCGCGCGAGACGATAGGTGATCCAGGAGGAGGCCCGATAAAACAAAATCATCGGGGTACCCACCACCGCCGCCTGCAACGTGGAGGTTCCCGATTTGACGACCAAAAGATCCGATACCGCCATGACCTCGCTGGCCTGGTTGCGAAAGACTCGAATGGGAACCGGACTGTCCCGCATCAGTTCCCCGAGCAACCGGTCTTGAACCGTCGAGGCCTGCGCCAAAATAAATTGCATCGTCGGGTGCCGCTCCGCGAGGCGTTTCGCCGTTTCCAACAGCAACGGCATGTGTTCGTGCAATTCTCCCTTGCGACTACCGGGAAACAATCCGATCACCATACCGTCGTCCGACAAGCCGAACTGCCGGCGCAACGCCTGGCGGTCGTACGACGGAGCGACTTCGTCCAGGATAGGATTACCGACGAAGGTACAACGCACGCCCGCATGGGTATAGAGTGGCTCTTCGAACGGAAGAATCGCCAGCACGTGATCGACCCTCCGCTGAATCCAACGCATCCTCCCTCGTCGCCAGGCCCACAACTGCGGCGCGATGTAATAGAGGACCTTGAGGCCACAGGCCTTGGCCACCCGTGCAAAATGGAAATTCAGGCCGGGATTGTCGATCAAGACCACGAGATCCCATCGCTCGCCCTTGATCAGGCGCCTGATTCGGGAAATCCGCTTCAGCATCGCCTTCACCGCCGACAGACCGATGAGTCCCATCACATCAAGTTGTGGGATGTCCTTCACCAGTTCGGCGCCGGCCGCCTGCATGGAGGCGCCACCGATACCCACCACCTGCAAGGAGGGAGAGAGCTGCTTCAACGCCTTGACCAAATGGGCTCCGTGCAGATCGCCGGAGGCTTCTCCGGTCACGATTAAGATGCGTGGCATGTCGATCGTTTCACCCGGGCAGACACAGATAAGATACCTTTACACATGTTTCGGATCCCACAGGATCTCGGACGCGCTGCCCCCCTGGTGGCGCTGGGTGAATTGACCGATGGCCTCCAGTACGCGCATGGCCAGGTTGAGTGCCGCCTCGCCGTCTTCGCCTGAGACAAGGGGACGCGAGCCGCTCGCCACGGCCTGGATGAACGAATCCAACTCCAGGCGCAATGGCTCTTCATCTCCAGCCTGGTACGATTCGACGTCGATGGCCGGCTTCGCCCCGGTTGTCTGTGTGCGGCGGGACACGACTGCCTGGCGCGTTTGGAAATCAATCGAGACATAGCGGTCGCGCTGAAACACCCGCAACCGCCGCATCTTGTTGGTCGAGACACGACTCGCCGTCACATTCGCCACGCATCCGCTCGCAAAGGCAATGCGAGCATTGGCGATATCGATGTTGGACGAGAGCACCGGCACTCCGGCTGCCCGAACTTCCTCGACCGGTCCGGGATTGAATGACAGTACCAAATCCAAATCATGAATCATCAGATCCAGCACCACATCGACATCGGTCCCTCGTTCTCCAAAGGCGCTCAATCGATGACATTCAACAAAGGCGGGCCGATCGATGTAGGGACGCATGCGTTGCATGATCGGATTGAACCGCTCGCTGTGGCCGACCTGCAGGAGACACCTGCGCTGAGCGGCCAGGGCAACCAACTCCCGGGCTTCGGCCGATGTCGCGGCAATCGGCTTTTCTACCAGCACATGTTTGCCGGCTTCCAGACAGGCCTTCGTCGCCGCAAAGTGGGCGGAGGTCGGGGCGGCCACGCTGACGATCTCCACGTTCCTCAGCAGGTCGTTGAGATCCGTCCAAGCCTCCACCGCATGCCGGTCGGCAATGAGCTTGGCGCGGCTTGCCTCCGCGTCGAATACTCCCACCAAGATCGAGCCGGGCAGAGTCGCATAATGCCGGGCGTGATGCTGGCCCAGGTGGCCCACGCCGATCACCCCGGCCCGCAGCCGCTTCATCGGAATCTGCTCCGCATGCCGAAACCAGCCTCCATTCCAATACCCAATGACATCATGTGAGTCCGACGATGGCGATGCCGGCACGGTTGGCCTTCGCGATCGTCTCGTCGCGGTCCAGGAGAATGCCCCGTCCTGCTTCCAGCGCCAGCACGGAGGCCTTAACGGCTTCCATCACTTCAATCGTACGTGGACCGACGGCCGGAAGATCGAACCGGAGATCCTGCTGGGGCTTGCACCGCTTCACCACCACCGCACCCCCATGCGCCAGTTCTCCACCGCGACGAATCGCTCCATCGGTGCCCTCGACGGCTTCGACGGCGACGATCACCCGATCCTTCACCACCACGCATTGGCCGATGTCCAACGCGCCGATCTGTTTGCCCACATCCCAGCCATAGCGGATGTCCTCCCATTCCTTCTTGCTCGGCTCTCGCCTCGTCAAGGTGCCCGCTTCGACGAGAATCCCTTGGAGCCCGAATGTGGACTCGCAGATCTGGATGCCTTCTTGTTCGATCTCCTCGGCCACTCGGCGAAGAATGTCGTCATCCTTGAGATGAATCAATTTGGCAGCCAAAGCCAAGGCGCGAAAGTCCGGCCGAACCGTAGAAAACACATGGGTCTTCTTGATACCTCCCAACATGACCGCCCGCTGGATATCGTCCCCCTTGAGCGCCTCGATCAACTTGCCGAACTGCCCGATCTTGATCCAGTGAATGCGATCGACATGCCGCTCTAACTCGGGGTCGGTTTCGCCTTCATGCGCCACCGCGGACACGGAATACCCGAGTCGCTTGGCATTGTCGGCAAAAATGATCGGAAAGCGGCCATTGCCCGCGATCAGTCCGATCCGCTGCCCGTTAGAGGCCGGTATGCCATCGGCTACGTGTTCCCCCACCTGGCTACTCCTCTTCACCCTCTTGATCCTTGCCGACTGAACGGCAGATGCCCCGCTTGGTGCCTTCCATGAAATCGGCCACCTGCATGACGTCCTGGCTGGCCGCGAAGCTCTCTCGCGCCAATTTGACGGCTTCCGCTACCCGATGCCCCGAGCGAAACAGCACTTCGTATGCGTGTTTCAATGCTGAAATACGCTCAGAAGAAAAGCCATGTCGGCGCAACCCGATCGAGTTCAAGCCAAACATGCGCGCACGATACCCACCGGCTGCCCGCATGAACGGCGGCAGATCCTGGCCGAGCGCGCAACAGCCCCCGACCATGGCATAGGCGCCGATACGCACAAATTGGTGGATGCCGGAAAGGCCGCCGATGATGGCATGGTCGCCGATAGTGATGTGTCCGGCTAAACTCGCCGCATTCGCCAGAATCAGATGATTGCCGAGATGGCAGTCATGCGCGACATGCACATAGGCCATCAGAAAATTGGAATGGCCCACGCTGGTCACGCCGCCACCCTGCACCGTCGCCCGATTGACCGTCACATACTCGCGCAGGATATTGTCGTGACCGATCACAACCTTCGTGGGCTCACCCTTATACTGCATGTGTTGCGGCGGCCCGCCCACCGACACAAAGGGATGCAATTCGCACCGCTCCCCAATGTCGGTCCAGCCATCAATACACACATGCGACAACACTCGAGTGCCTGCGCCGATCCGAACGTGTTCGCCGACGACCGAGTAGGCCCCTACCTCCACGTCGTCCGCGAGTACCGCCTTAGGATGGATCACCGCGGTCGGATGTATCTTCACTCACACCTCCTCACCATCGTCCGCGGCTGTCTGCCGCGCATAGCCGCCGGTCATGACACCGAAACCGGTTACTGTCCCCCTGCTGCCTTTTCGTCGGTCACCATCGCGGTGACTTCCGCCTCACACACCAATTCTGCGTCGACGAACGCTTTGCCTTGCATTTTCCAAAACGGCGCGCGCTTTTTAATGACGTCCACTTCCAACCGAAGGATATCGCCCGGTACGACGGGCTTCCGGAATTTGGCTCCATCGATCCCCGTCAAATACACTACAGGACGGCCGACGGAGCCGAGTGATTTGAACGCCAGCACGCCACCGACCTGAGCCAAGGCCTCCAGAATCAAGACGCCCGGCATGACCGGCCGCCCGGGAAAATGACCTTGGAAAAACGGCTCGTTGATCGACACATTCTTGATGCCCACGATACGGCGGTCCGGGTCCAGCTCACGGATACGATCGACGAGCAAGAACGGATACCGATGGGGAAGGATCGATTGAATTTCCATGCTGTCCATCACTGACATCAGCCCCGCCTCCTGTATTGCCTAGACGACTGCAACGATCTGATTACTTATTCTGCCGATCGAACTCCTTGATGATCTGCTCCGTGAGATCGACCGACGGGTGGCTGTAGAGCACGATTTTGACCGTCGCATCGCTGCCTTTGTCGATCACGGCGATATACCCCTCTTTTTGAGCCACCGCCGACGCCGCGGCCTGGATCTTTTGGGCATACTCGGCCACCATCGCGCGCTGCTTTTCCTGCACTTCGCGGTTGAAGTCCTGAATCCGCCGCTGGTAGGCATCGAGCTTGGTCCGGAAATGCTCCTGTTTCTCTTTGCGAACCTCCTCGGAGAGATTCACATCCTGGACCCCCTTCTCAAGCTCCTTCAATTCCTGATCGTCTGAGTCGATGATCTTCTGACGCGTGGTGGAATAACTTTTGAGATCGTCCAGGGCGCGCTTCCCCGCCACGCTCCGCTCAATGACCTGCTGCTGGTCCATCATCGCCACCTTCATGCGATCCGCCGCCTGAGCGGGTTGCGCGAACCATGCCAGCAACACCTGCAGAACACCCGCTACGATCCAGTTTCGTCTTGTCATAGAGCCCCTCATCATGGGTATGTTTTGTTGAATTCTTCGATCAATTGCGACGACACATCCACCGCCTCGTCGAAGTACATCGTCGGCCCTCCACGCCCACGATCGAAAATCGCCTGTAGCTCCAGGCGTTTGGCCACCTTGGCACACATGGCCTCAATCTTGTCGCGAAAGCCGTCCAACACGTCCTTTTGCTTATCCTGCACTTCACGATTCAGATCGGTCACCTTCTGCTGATATTCTGCCATGCGGCGCCGAAAGAGTTCTTCCCGCTCACGTTTGGCGTTCGCGCTCAGCACACTGCCCTGCTTCATGAAATCTTCTTCCATCCGCCGCAGTTCTTTCTCTTCCAACTCGATGAGCGCCTGCCGATTTTTCGCAAAGGACGCCAGCATGTCTTTGGCCTTTTTGCCCACATTCGTCTCGCTCAGCACCCGCTGAGGATCCACCACTCCGATACGGGTCGATGTCGGCACCGTCGAATGGTTCGACCGGCATCCGCCGACCAGCAATGCCGCGGCCAAGAGTGCCATCCAGCACCCAGCCCAGCCGGAGCCCCTCAACCCTGTACGGAACACAAGTCCACCCATTCGGCTGATTCCTTTCCCCCGCACACATTCACCCATCTGCATTAGAACAACGATCCAATCGTGAACTCAAAGACCCCCATACGTTCGGTCGGCCGGGGATTGAGATTGATTCCGTAAGCCGCGCGCAACGGCCCGAACGGAGAAATCCACCTGGCTTCGAATCCCGCCGCACTGCGCAGTTTATTGAATTGCACCGGCTCGTTGTCGTCGAATCCATTTCCATAGTCGAAGAAAAACACACCGTTTAACTTCGCTTCGGACGAAATCGTGAAGATAAAATCGTTGTTAAAAATGAGTTCCTTGGCGGACCCCAACAGGGATCCGGACGGCGTCACGGGACCCGCACGTCCGAAGACGAAACCACGCATGGTGTTGATGCCTCCCACGAAAAACCGCTCGGTCAGGGGAATGGGCCGGCCCCCGAGTCCCTCTGTCTGACCGTAGCGGACATGCACGGAGAAGCGCGTATCATAGATCAACGGCGTGTATTTGATGACATCGGCATAGAGTTTATAGAAATGATTCGATCCTCCCAGCGCGGGAGTGCCATAGTCGGCGCCAAGGCTGAATCGCCATCCGGTCCGAGGGTCAAGGTAGTAGTCCCGGGTATCCCGAAAGATCGACGTACGGATACCGGTCGAGGACTGCGACCCCAGCTGACGACAGATCAGCGGGATGAGGTCCGGACACAACCCCGCTTGCGGATCCCGGTAGGTGAGCTGTTCGCCGAACAGGCTGACGCTCCCATTCACATATTCGGACAACCACCGGCTCCAGGTCGCGCTCACGCCCGATTTAGACTCGAAATAGGAAATGTAGTTGGTCATCGTCCGATAGATATCCAACTGCAAGGCATTGTAGGAGTCGTTCACGTAGGGATTCCGGAACGTCACCAAGCCTAACGACCGCTGCTGCCCCAATTGCCCGCGGATACGCCCCAGCCAGCCGTTGCCGCCGAGGTTTCCTTCGGTGATATCCGCAATTGCCACGAGTTTGTCCAGCGTGCTGAAACCGCCGCCGATGCTGAACTGGCCGGTCGGCTTTTCTTTCACCTTGACGTTGAGATCGACCTTATCGGCTCCGACCTGCTGCGGTAGAATTTCCACGGTTTCGAAAAAGTTGAGATTGTTCAATCGTTGGAAACTGCGTTTCAACGCGAGCGTATCGACCACATCCTGCTCATCCAGTCGCAGTTCCCGGCGCACCACGTTGTCGCGCGTCTTGTCGTTGCCGTTGACGTGGATTTCCCGGATCCGCATCATCTCCCCTTCCTTCACATTGAGGAGAATCGTGGCCGTGCGCGCATTGTTGTCGGGCGTCACGTTCGGCACCACATCGGCGAAGGCATATCCCTTGGCGCCATACATATCGGTGATGCGCGTGATTTCGCCGCGAATCTTGGCCCGCTGAAAAATTTCACCGGGTTTGATATTCAGCCCTTCCCGCAATTCGTGATCCTCGAAAACCGTGTTGCCCCGAAATCCCACTTCCTGGACGATGAACGGCTCGCCTTCGGCGATCGAATAGGTGATCTCGAACCATTTCTTATCATCGCTGAGCTCCAGCGTCGGCTGGCTGATCTGCACATTCAAGTAGCCCTTGTTCAAATAGACTTCTCGCATACGCTCGATATCATTACCGAGTTCTTCGCGCTTGAGCACGCCGGCATCGGACAGCAGCGACGGGACCTTCAGTTGCGTAATGATGCCATACCACGGGATCCACTCCCGGGTGGCGGTCACCTTGAACATTTCCTCCTTGGTCACGGCCCGCATCCCTTCGAGATTGATGCGTCTGACTTTGGCCTTCGTGCCTTCCTTGACGAAATAAGTCAGCCGTTTGCGGTCTTCGTCCACCGCCTGAATGACTGGAATGACCTGCGCGTTATAAAACCCGTCTTCCTGATAGGCGAGCCGAATTTTCTCCGCGCTCTCTTTCGCCTGCTGCTGATCGAGAAACGTTTGGCTCTTAATGGTAATTTTCTCTTTCAGCTTATCGTCACTCAACTCCTCATTTCCATCGAACACGATTTCTGTAATGAAGGGCTTTTCACGGACGACAAATGTGACGGCTACCCCACCCTGGCCCGGCTCCGTCTCGACCTGCACGTCCTCAAAATAGCCGGTTCCATACAAAATCTTGACCTGCTCACGAAGCGCGTCGGCGGTAAAGCGGTCGTTCGCCTTGAGCGTGAGACGCCCCTCGATCGCCTGCAGCTCAATGCGTTTCTGGCCACGGATCGTGGCCGAGGTCACCAGCGGCACGCCGTCCTGCGCGAACAGGAATTCCCCCACACCGATGGTGTAGAGCACGGCCAGTGCAAGAATGAAAATCGGCACCCAACGCCTGCCTCCCGCCTTGATCACCGCAATCCTTCTGTACCACCTGGGAATGCAAGCACGGGTTATACGAAACCGCGAGAGAGGACACCGTCACGCTGGGTGTGGCGTTCCTTGCGCGGAGCCGACCGGCCCCACGCAGACACTCACGAACTGTCACCGTTACAATCACCGATGCGCCGCTTTCGTTGCAGCACCACCACCGCACATCTGCAGGAAAACTCTCGGATTATATTGACCACATTTTTCAATGTAAAGGAGTTTCCCGGCGGAGCGGCGTGTCGGTGAGGGCCGAAAAGACCTGACGAAATCTTGACTTCACCTACCCCATCACATACTATCGCCCCTATGACTCGCACAGACGTACGTAAAGCTATTATTCCCGCTGCCGGACTGGGCACACGCTTTCTTCCCGCCACCAAGGCATCCC
>JBDTWG010000038.1:0-16564 GCA_040006855.1 Nitrospira sp. | reverse complement strand
GAAGCTGACGAAACCCAAGCCCACCAAGAAGGCGCCGACCCGTGCGTCCGTGAAGGCGCGACCGAGCAGCAAACGCGTCATAGGCCGACCCAAGCGTACGAAGCGGTGAGGTCGTCTACACGCGATCTGGAGTACATGACCCTGGCCCTCCGCCTCGCGGCGAAGGGTCGGGGTTTCACCAGTCCCAACCCCATGGTCGGCGCCGTCGTCGTCAGTCGAGGTCAGATTGTGGGTCAGGGTTCTCACCGCAAGGCCGGCGGGCCGCATGCCGAAGTGATTGCCTTGAGCCAAGCCGGCTCGCGCGCCAAGGGCGGCACCCTCTACGTCACCCTCGAACCCTGTAGCCATCTCAAAAAACGCACCCCGCCCTGTGTGCCGCTCATCGTCAAGTCAGGTGTTCGCCGCGTCGTCGTGGCGATGGTCGATCCCAATCCGCAGGTGAAGGGGAACGGCCTTTCGCAGCTGAAACGAGCGGGCATGAAGGTCGAGGCCGGCTGCGGCCAGGTCGAGGCCACGCAGCTCAATGAAGCCTACGTACATCGTGTGCAGACCGGTCGGCCCTTTACCATCCTGAAAGCCGGGATGACGCTGGATGGAAAGATTGCCACCGCGAGCGGCGAGTCCCAATGGATCACCGATGAGACGTCTCGGGCCCAGTCGCACCAACTACGCGCCGGCGTCGACGCGGTCCTGGTCGGCATCGGCACGGTGTTGCGCGACAATCCCTCGCTGACCGCCAGACTGGCAGACGACCCAACGCGGCTTGCCCTGCGGCAGCCATTACGCATCGTGGTGGATAGCCGGTTACGCATTCCCCTCAAAGCCGTCGTTCTTCAACATCAACAAGCCGCGCATACGTTGATTGCCACGACGACTGCGGCTTCAGGCCGCAAGATCGAGTTACTCAGGGGACGAGGGATCGATGTGCTGATCCTGCCCAAGCTCGGCGACCATGTCAGCTTACCCATGTTGTGGACGAGGCTTGGACAATTAGGCGTGACCAGCTTGTTGGTCGAAGGTGGAAGCGAGATCAACGCGGCGGTGCTTCGCGGACAGCTCGCCCAGCGGCTCACATGTTACGTGGCGCCCCTTCTTCTCGGTGGGCAAGAGGCCAAGGGGCTTATCGGTGGACACTCCCCGCGCCGACTCCGGGACGCCGTGCCGCTCAAGAATCTGCGCATCGAACCGGTGGGGCGTGATATGCTGATCCAGGCGGACTTCTCGATTCATTAGGAGTGTCGTGCGACTTCTCTCCCGGATCCGGTTACGATTGCATTCCCCGGCTCTTTTCCTGCTCGTCCTCTCCAGCCTCCTCTGTGTCCCGACTTCGATTCTCCACGGCGCGGACGACGCGTCTGAGTCTGACCTTGACGCGCAGGTGTGGCAGTACATTACGAGCGAGGATGGAGATCAGGCCCGCGCATTGCTTGGGTCGATTCTGCAGCGACCGGACGCGACGGTGCAGAGGCTGCAAGCTCTCCTTCGAAAGGGTCCCCCACATAGCCTTCAGCCGGTGGGTCTGTTACCGGATGAACAGGTCGTCGTGCGTGACCGGACCTATCGGTACAGCCTCTCAGTCCCCGAACGTTATGAACCGATCCGAGACTATGCGCTGGTCGTCTGTCTGCACGGTGCGGGGTTCACCGGTGAAGCCTACCTGGATCGATGGAAGACCAGATTGGGGGAGGAGTACATTCTCGCCTGTCCAACGTATCCTGCCGCCGCCTGGTTTACCAGACGCGCTGAAGATCTGGTGCTGGCGACGGTGCGGGCCGTGCAACAGCGCTATCGGATCGATCCCAACCGAATTTTTCTCAGCGGCATGTCCAACGGCGGCATCGGCGCCTGGCTGATCGGCATGCATCACGCGCCGCTGTTCGCCGGGCTCGCGCCCATGGCGAGCGGGATCGACGATGTGCTGTTTCCGTTTCTCGAAAATCTCCGTGCGACGCCGGTCTACATCATTCACGGATCGCAGGATCAAGTGATGCCGGTGGAGCTGAGCCGCAAGCTGGCCGGCGAACTCAAAAACCTTGGCTCCCCATTTGTCTATCGCGAACATGACCGGACCCACGTCATGGCCGGCGGCCACTTCTTTCCACGTGAGGAGTTGCCCGACTTGGTGAAGTGGTTCGACGCCCAGCATCGGGATCCTGCCCCGAAGGCTCTCACGGTCGTGCGCGACGCCAGTCATTTATTGCCGTTCGGGTGGGTGCGCATCGATGGGACGGACCAGATCGCGTCCTTTTCGGAAGATTTGATCGACAAGCGCGACGCCAGCATCCGGCAACGCAGCTATGCCAGGCTGATTGCCGAGGTCACCGGTCCCAATCGGATCGAGGTGCGAACCGACCGGGTTCGACAATACACGCTGTTTCTGAACGAAGACCTTGTCGATCTGTCGAAGCCGATCGTGGTGACCACGAATGGTCAGGTGTCGTTCGAGGGCACCCTCACTCCTCAGACTGAAACCCTGCTGCGGCAGGCCCGTCTCCGACAAGACTTCGGACAACTCTTTCCCGCTCACCTCACTCTCTCCGTTCCACAGCAGCCTTCATGAACCGGCCTCGGCTGGCTGTCAGACGAACCTGTTCACTTGTGCTCGTCATGATGGTCGGACTGACTGCACTGCTCTCCGACGGTCTGGCCGAATCGGATAGCTGTATCCTTCCCTCGCAACATGCCGGGGTCACGTTTCCTATGGACCTCGTGAACGCCACATGGGCCTGTCGGCTCCACCCGATCGTCAGTCACTACACGACGGCCACGAAAATCGGACCGATGCGGACGCCATTACCAGAGCATGTATTTCTGTATCTTTTGGATCATCCGGTGATGGCCGCCGCTCTGGTGAATCGCCTCGATTTTGGTCTGTATAAGGCCGAGTTGCGCGGGTCAGGAGAGTTTTGGGCCACCGACGGCGAGGGCACCGAAGGCATTATCCATCCGGTCATTCAGGATGGCACGACGCGGGTGTATTTTGCGCAAGGCAGTCACGACGGGAGGCTGTTGCCTAAAGTAACCGGCAAGGCCGTGGTGTTGCTCAGGCTGCACCCGGTCACGGACAGCCGCGGGATCGCATCGATCGACAGCACGCTGGTCGCGTATCTGCGACTCGACAATCGGTTCTTGTCGGGCATCCTGTCTTTGCTTCGCCCGCTGATCGGCAATGTGGTGAACCGGCAACTGATCAAAGCTTTCGATGCCGCCCGTCTCTTGGGCGGTGCGATGCGCGAGCATCCCGAGCGAGTCTTGTTTGAGGCGACTGATCCGCCGGCCTTGCCTGACGAAGACGTGGCCTTCTTGAAAACCGCGCTGGCGAGCCTGCACAATCCCACCTCCTCACCGCGAGCCACACCGTAGTGAGACGCTCATGACCACCTCTCGTAGCTTTTTCTACCTCTGCACCCTCGGCGTGTTTTGTTTCATCAGTTACAACCTTGTCCGCATGCCGGTACTCGCTCTATTCGCCGAATCATTGGGCGCTGGTCCGGAACGGATCGGGTTGATTGTGTCCGTCTCGACCATTACCGGCGTGCTGTTGAAATTGCCCTCGGGAGCCCTCTCCGATATCTACGGGCGCAAGATGCTGCTGCGCATCGGTGTGGTGGCATTTGGGCTCCCGCCGTTCATCTATCCGTTTATCACGGACCTCAATGCCCTGACGGGATTGCGATTCGTGCACGGCCTCGCCACGGCGATCTTTGCGCCGAGCGCCCTGGCGACGGTAGCTGATCTGTACAAGGAACGGCGGGGGGCGGCCTTAGGCACCTACACGGCCTGTACACAATCGGGCTCGCTTCTTGGACCCTTTCTTGGTGGGTGGTTGGCGTATGAGGCTGGATTTTCCACCGCGTTTGTGACCGCCGGGGTCTTCGGTTGCATCGCCATCCTGATTTTTTTTAGCCTGCATTTGGATGAGCCGCCCCCTCGAGTGCGAGAAAAGGGCTTGGCGCCGGTCCTCGCCGAAATGGGCAAAGGCTTCCTTGCGGTGGCCCGCAATCGGCGAGTGCTGATTACCAGTTCCACGGATGCCGCGAAGATGGTCGCCAACGGAGCCTTGATGGCGTTCCTGCCGCTGTACGGTCTCTCCGTGGGACTCAATCCCGGTGAAGTGGGCCTGTTGTTCAGTGTGCAGGCCGTGACTTCATTTTTGTCCAAGCCGATCATGGGGCGCGTGTCGGACCGGGTGGGGCGACAGCCGCTGATTGTCATCGGGCTGCTCATCTGCGCGGCGACCTTCATCAGCATGCCGCATGTCAGTTCGTTCGCGGTGCTGTTGGTATTATCGTCCGGATTCGGCTTCGGGGAGGCGGTGGTGTCGTCGTCCTCCGCCGCCCTGGTGGCCGACAGTTCTGAGTTCAAACGATTGGGCGCGGGGATGGGCATGCAGGGCACGGTGATGGACATCGGCCACGCCAGCGGCCCGTTGCTGGCCGGTCTGCTGATCGCCCACGCCAGCTACCAGAGCGCCTTTGCCGTCATTGCCGGCCTGCAAATACTGGCCGCCATTGCCTTTTGGGCCACGATGAGGACAATCTCGCGGTAGTGTTATAATGCCGCCGAAATTTTTCTGAGGGGCTGATACAATTTTTTCAGAAGGACGCGTACAACGATGGATACGGATTTTGTCGAGATCCTGCAACGCGGCATTGCTGCAGTCGGCGCCATTGGGTTGCTGGGCTTTTGCCTGTATCTCGTGAACACTCGCAAAAGGAGTTAAGTCATGTTCAGCGGTATCGTGGAGGAAATGGGCGCCGTCTCGATCCTGAACAAGGGACTGGCCGGCACGCGGATGACTATTATTGCCTCGACCATCATGGGCGATCTCGCCATCGGCGCCAGCGTAAGCGTGAACGGTACCTGCCTGACCGCGGTGGCGAAGACCGACCACGATTTCTCCGTCGATGTCTCGCCGGAGACCCTTCAGGTCACCACGCTCGGCAGTCTCGCATCAGGCTCGCCAGTCAACTTGGAACGCGCCATGAAACTTAACGACAGGATCGGCGGCCACATGGTATCCGGGCATGTCGATGGAATCGGCGCTCTCCGCAGCCGGCATCAAGACGGCAATGCGTTAGTTCTTGAACTGGAAGCCCCTAAAGATATTTTGCGTCTCTGCGTCGCGAAGGGGTCGATCACGGTGGACGGGATCAGCCTGACGATCAACGAGGTTACCGAACGCTCATTTGTCGTTTCGATCATTCCCCATACAGCCAAAGTCACCACGCTGGGACTGAAGCAGGTGGGCGACCAGGTGAATTTGGAGTCGGACCTCATCGGCAAGTATGTGGAGCGCCTGCTCCAAGAACGCGGCATCCTCCCGCCGAAACCAGCCCCGGTCATTGATAAGGACTATCTGAAGAGACGGGGATTGATCTGAGCGGTGTAGGTGGCAAAAGCTAATGTGTGCACAATAGGAGACAAGGAAATGACCCTTCCGTCGTCTCGTCAGGACTCGAAAAGATAAGCTCTCAGGCATCTGGGAGTAGCCAGACTGTCCTTCACTGCGCGCATCGAGCGACCACCGTTTCATCGTGGGGGCTCTGCGAGCAAGAAGGATGGTCTGGCTGCTCCCGTCCCCCTCTTACTTCACCACGAACACCTTTGAATCCTCTCCCGAGGCAGTCGTGACCGTCATCATGGCCAGGCCTGTGCGTCTGCCGCTTGGCACGGTGGCGGTGATTTGGGTGGGATTGTCGAGCTTGAACGTCGCGGGATAACCCGGACCGAAGGAGAGTGAGCGTAGGCATTCGGCTGGGCCGAAATTCCTGCCCAAGACCGTCACCTTGTCGCCAGCTTTGCCTTCATCCGGCGTTATTGATTCAATCTTCGGCGCTTCGCCGAAACAGGCTTGGGCCTGGGCTGCCGTTTCCGCCGAGTTATATTTGGGCGCCGGGCCCTTGGGTGCTGCGGCGGCAGTAGGTTTGGTTTTCTGACTTCCGCTCTTTGCGGCGGCCTTTTTCTCAGGAGCTTTCTTTGCCGCAGGTGCCTTGCTCGCCGCCGGCGGCGCAGCCTGTTCAGCCTTCTTCTTGGTGTCTTCCGCCGCGCCAGCGTAGGACATTCCGCCCAATAGTACGAGCCCGATCGCCGTCGCGACCATAACCCCTTGCTTGTCTCTCAACCTCTGCATGACCGGCCTCCCTGCACATCGTAAAAGATTACCCACTGACTGAATACGAATCGTCTCAGTCTTCAATGGTCGAAATATCGCCCACGTCCTGTCCCAGTTCCTTAGCCTTGAGCACCCGCCGCATAATCTTGCCCGAGCGTGTTTTCGGCAACGACGAGACGATGTCGATTTCCTGGGGGACGGCGATTTTCCCCAACTCCTTTAAAACCTGATCTTTCAGCGATTGCACCAGTTCCTTCGAGTCCTGGTAACCATGCTTCAAAATGACAAAGGCCTTGATCGCTTCGCCGGCCGTGCGATGCGGTTTGCCGATGACCGCTGCTTCGGCCACGGCCTCATGACTCACGAGCGCACTTTCGACTTCGGCGGTGCCGATGCGATTGCCGGCCACTTTAATCACGTCGTCCGCGCGGCCCATGAACCACATGTAGCCATCGCGATCTTTTCGGCAGACGTCCCCCGCTGTGTAGCAGTTGGGAATCGTGTTCCAGTAGACCTTGTAGCGGTCGGGATCTTTGTAAATCGTCCGCATCATCGACGGCCAGGGCTTCTTGATGACGGCAAACCCGCCGGCATTACTGGGGAGACTCCTGCCTTCCCTATCCACCACGTCGGCTTCAATGCCGAGAAACGGGCGGGTGGCGGAGCCTGGCTTCAGTGGCACGGAGGGAAGGGGTGTGATCAAGATCGAGCCGGTCTCGGTCTGCCACCAGGTGTCCATGATGGGTTTGTCGCTGCCGGTGACGCGATAGAACCACTCCCAGGCTTCCGGGTTGATGGGTTCGCCAACGCTTCCGAGAATGCGGAGGGTCGAGAGATCGGACTTCTTGGGCCAGTCCTCGCCGTATTTCATGAGCAATCGGATGGCCGTTGGTGTGGTGTAGAAAATTGAGACGCCATAGCGTTCGATCAGGTCCCACCAGCGGCCGGGATTGGGATAGTCGGGCTTGCCTTCGGCCATGAGGATGGTTGCGCCATTTAGGAGCGGGCCGTAGACAATGTAGCTATGTCCCGTGACCCAGCCGGGATCGGCCACGCAGAAATAGACATCTTCTTCCTTGAGATCGAATACGTATTTTGTCGTGATGTAGGTTCCGACCATATAGCCGCCGTGGACATGCACGACGCCTTTAGGTTTTCCAGTGGTTCCCGACGTATAGAGAATGTAGAGCGGGGTTTCCGAATCGAGGGGCTCTGCTGGGCAGATGGCGGTTTGCCCCTTGAGCCATTCGACCCAATCGATTTCTTTCGGCGCCGCGAGGGCGACCCCCAGCGACTCACGCCGCACCACCACGACTTTTTCCACGGAGGGACAAGATCGCACGGCATCATCGACGACGCCTTTGAGGTTGATCGTTTTCCCGCGATCGTATCCGACGTCGGCCGTAATGACGACACGCGCTTCGGCATCCTGAATGCGGCTCGCGAGAGCCGGGGCGCTGAAGCCGGAGTACACCACGCTGTGAATGACGCCGATGCGGGCACAGGCCAGCATGGCGACGACTTGTTCGGGAATCTTCGGGAGGTAGATGGTGACGCGGTCGCCTTTTTGTAGTCCCAGCGCCTTGAGCGCGTTGGCGCAGCGATTCACTTGGCGTAAGAGCTCCCCATAGGTGAAGATGCGTTCCTCGCCGTTTTCCCCGACCCAAATCACGGCGACTTTGTTGCGGCGCCAGGTGTTCGCATGGCGGTCGAGGCAGTTGTACGCGATATTACAGGTTGCGCCTACGAACCATTTTGCCCAGGGATAGTTCCACTCGAGCACTCGATTCCAGGGCGAAAACCAATCGAGCTCCTTGGCCACGCCGCTCCAGAACCCTTCCGGGTCGGCGATGGAGGCCTTGTAGGCTTGGTCGTAATCCTGAATATGCGCCGCGGCCTTCGTCCGAGCGGTCGGTTGTATGACCCGGCCCTCCTTTACCAGTGTATCGATCTTCTCGTCCATAGGTGTCATGCCTCCACAAAGCGCGGGTTCCCCCCGCGCACGATCATTCGTGGCTGGCATTATGCGGATGGGCCGGAGGAACTGCAACCCTTCGCGCCTTGGCAGTGCCGGCTCGAAAAAACGACGAAGGCCGCATGGCGCAAGGTCGGGAGTGGGCCGGCTTTCTTGACAGTCGGGACGAGACGAGGGTAGGCTGACTGGTCGCACTTCACTGGATTCACGCTCCATGTCGTCACTTGTCTCGCGCCGTTGGTGTCGAACCTTCGCAATCCTCTTTGCTCTCTCTGTTGCTGGAATGTGGGGCGATTCGTTCCCTGTCCAAGCACAGTTGGGAAAGCCCGAGGGGCTCTATTACAAGTCGTGGGCCGTGGTGGTCGGTATTGAAAACTATCTCGTGGCGCCGAAGGCTCCGGGCGCATTGGAAAGCGCGCATGCGGTGGCGGCGGCGTTGCGAGGCCTCGGTTTCGACGAAGTGATCGAGCTCCAGGATAAAGACGCAAGCTTCAAACGCCTCCTGCAAATTCTCAATGACTATTTGCCGCGCAAAGTGGGGCGGCAAGATCGTGTGGTGTTCTTCTTTGCGGGGCACGCCGGGATTACGCAAGACTCTCCATCCAAAGAGTTGGGCTACTTAGTTCCCTGGGACGCCCCTCTTACCCATGCCAGCAAAACCATCACCCTTGATCACATAAAAGAGTTTAGTCGGAGGTCCGCCTCGAAGCACATCCTGCTGTTGTTCGACGCCAATGTTCGTGGGTGGGAGATCACCGTATCGCAGCCCTTATCTTTGGAAGGCCGATTGTCACCCGAAGATGACACGGAGAAGCGCGCGGTTCAGGTTCTGACGGCCGCCCAAAAGGATGAAAAGGTGGCGCACGTTCCTGGAGAGAGCCCATTTGTGACGGCTTTGGTCGCTGGTTTGAAAGGTGCCGCTGATCTGAATAAGAACGGGTGGGTCATGGCCAGTGAATTGGCGGCGCAGGTGAAGCAGGACGTGGAGTCCGGCACCAAGGGGGCGCAACACCCGCAGTTCGTTCAGTTAGAGGGCGACGGAGATGTCGTGTTAGTCGAAGGAAAGAAAAGCTTGTTTCAGCTCGGGAACGAACCGACGAATGAGGCTGACCGCATGAAGGAGGCCCGCACTCAATATGAACAGGCCTTTGCACTGCTGCAGCAACAAAAGTCGGCGGAGGAGGCCTTGGAGCGTCTCAACCGTGCGATTGCCTACGACCCATCATTCGGAGATGCGTACATTCTGAAGAGTTATGTTCGGCTGGAAGTGCTGCCCAATTTGGAGGAATCCTTGGGGGCGGCGCAAGCGGCCGTGCAGTATGCGCCCCAGAATCCGGATTCGCATTACTCGCTCGCGCTGGTCCTGGAGGCGAAGGCCCAATACCACGACGCCGAGCTGGCTATGCAGCAAGCGCTGGCCGTCAATCCGGCCTATGCGGATGTCTATTTTTCGCTGGGCGCGCTCTATGCCGACCACATGAACGAACCGCAGAAATCGGTCGACGCCTTTCGGCGGTATCTTGAATTGGGCGGGCAGAGCGAGCGTGCGACCCGCGCCGTGCAAGGCAGCAGTCCCCCTGCTGAGAAGCAAGGCCCTTAGTCTTTGCCTCCGCCCTTGAGATACCCCAGCCCGATCTTCATTGCCCGGCGCGTAATTTCGGGCCATCGCACCTGAGGATACTCCGCCAACACCGCCGCCGCTTTGGGATCCTGGATATCGAGTTGCACGACTTTAATAATGCCGTCTTCGATTTGAACATCAGCCATTGTTTGTACTCCTTGCTTGGAAGCCCGTGTCTCTTCTCTCGGTCGTGACGTCAGCCGGATAACCTGTTGTACGTTGACTCTCTTTAGGGTGCATGTTAGCATAAAAAACCTGAATTTCCGCGCAATTGTGTGCTCTGTCACAATTGAATTCTACACGCCCGACACCGTCATCTTGCTCTCGCCGCACGCACCTGAGCCGTCAATTCTCACATGCGTCACACCAAGGAGGAATCGTATGAGCCGAGTAGAGGGGGCTTTCTCGAGGTTTGCCGGGAGCGCGCTGGCGCTCATATTGCTGGTCGGGCTGGCTGCTTGCGGTGGTCCCCCAAACTGGGTCAAGAATGGATCGGGCGCCTTCAACGAGAAGAACGACAAGTCTTTCTATGGCGTCGGCTCCGTGGTCGGCGTGCGTAATGAGCCATTAGCGTGGGATACGGCTGAGAACCGCAGCCGCGCAGAAATCGCCAAGACCTTCGAAACCTATACCGCCTATCTTATGAGAGACTACGCCGCTTCGACGACCGCGGGCGATTTTTCACGCAACAGCGAAGAGCAAAACATTGAACGGGCGGTGAAGACCTTCTCGGCGGTGACATTGAACGGCGTGAAGCCCATGGCGCGGTATCATGATGAAAAATCGGGAGCATACTATGTGCTGACCAAGCTCAGCCTCGAAGACATGAAGAACAACTTGGAGCAGGCGAAGGAATTGAACGGCCAGGTTCGCGATTATGTGCGGAAGAATGCCGACCGGTTGTTCGACCGACTCGAAAAGGAAGAGGATAAGCGGGCGACCAAGTAATCCGACAGGGTTCAATCTGTCTGGCCGGGAGGAGATGGCATGATTCAGCGGTGGAAATGTTCAATGGGCCGGGCAGTGGTGAGTGTACTGTTGATTGGTGCCGGCGCCTCACTCAACGGCTGCGGGCACGAAACCAAAGTCACCCGCGTCGATACCGGTATCGTCACCGATTTGAGCGGACGTTGGAACGACACCGACTCCCAAATGGTCGCGGAGGCGATGGTCAAGGAGGCGTTGGCCAATCCGTGGCTCGGCAACTTTACCAAAGGGAAGAATCGCGAGCCGGTGGTCATTGTCGGCACGGTGCTGAACAAAAGTCATGAACATATCAATGTCCAGACCTTCGTGAGCGATCTGGAGCGGGAATTGACGAATTCGCAGAAGGTCACCTTTGTCGCCGGTAAAGGCGAACGAGAAGAAGTGCGCGACGAGCGGCGTGAACAAGCCGTGCATGCCCGCGAGGACACGCAGAAGGCGCCGGGCAAGGAAGTCGGCGCCGACTATATGCTGCGTGGGAGCATCGCCACCATTTTGGACGAGCAGGACGGTGCGAAAGCGGTGTTCTATCAGATCGACCTTGAAATGGTGGATATGGAGAACAACGTGAAGGCATGGTTCGGGCAGAAAAAAATCAAGAAAGTCATCGAGAGAAAACGAACGATTTTTTAGCCCTGCGTATTCTGTTGAGACAGCACCTCCCATCGACCACGGCCTCCTTCCAAGGAGGCCGTTTCATTTCGTTCCCTTCTGCGTCCCTCTTCCTCACGGGACTGCTGTGGGCGTTCTCCGGCTGCGGCCTCTCCACGAATCATTACCTGCTCATCGATCAGAGTTTACTGGCGAATGACCCTCGTGGAGCCGATGCCATCATGGCCAAGGCCGAGTCTGAGTACGGGACGCGCAACCGTCTGCTGTACAGCATGGACCGGGGCATGACGCTCCATCTGGCCGGCGACTATGTACAGAGTAATAGCCAACTCGAAAATGCCGCGCTGGAAGTCGAGCGGTTGTATACCAGAACCGTCCGGACGGAAACTGCCGGTTTTCTCACGAACGACAACATGCTTCCCTACGAAGGGGATGCCTATGAACATGTCATGATCAACGTCATCAAAGCGTTGAATTATGCCGTGATGGGACAATTGACGGAGGCGGTGGTCGAAGCGCGACAGATCGACCATCGTCTAAACGTGTTGTCAGATAGGGTGAAGGAAACGGACGGGTACCGCGAGGATGCGTTTGCCCGCTACCTGACCGGCGTATTGTACGAGGCGACAGGCGACATCAATAACGCCTTCATCGCGTACCGCAAGGCATATGAGAGTTACGACGCTACACGCGCCTGGGCTCGCACGCCTATGCCGTCGATGCTCCATGCGGATCTGCTTCGGACGACCGAAGCGCTTCACATGACCACCGAGTTCGATGAGTACCATCGCCAGTTTCCCGAGGCTCGCTGGGTCTCCACCCTCGAGCATCCTGACCTCGCTCAGGTGGTGGTGATCAGTTATAATGGCCGCGCGCCGCACAAAGAGGATAACTATCTCGACCTTCCGGTCAGCCTGAGCGCGCTTCAATTGGTGCTGCTGAATCGGGGCGTCACCCACGCGTCCAATCGGCAGGAGCGGCGGGCGGCGGACAGCGTGTTGTATGGCTTGAACGGCCGCGTCGTCCGGGTGGCATTACCTCGGCTCATCCCACAAAAGACACAAGTGCTCTATGAAGGTGTGACGTTGATACCGCGAGGGGGAGAAGCGATTTCGGGAAAATCCGAGCTGATGTACAACGGCACGGCGCTGGCGGAGAAGTCGTTGTCGGATCGGATGCCCGGCATTACGACGAAGGCGCTGGCTCGTGCTGCGATCAAGTTTGCGGCTGCCGAGGGCGCAACACGCGGAGCCCAGCATGCCGTGAATAAAGGTGAGGCGCAGTGGGTGGGACTTGTCGTGGGACTGCTCGCCCATGGGCTGGCAGTCGCGTCGGAAGAGGCTGACAAACGCAGTTGGAGAACCCTACCCGACGAAATCCAGATTTCGCGTCTGTGGGTGCCGGCGGGCGAATACGAAAGCCGGATTCAGACCGTCACTCGGACCGGTGGGGCGTTTCGCACCGTCGACACTCGTCCGTTGGTCCTTCGCGCAGGACAGACCGTATTTGTGATCGAGCGGGTGGTCTTATGACATCAGGTACTACGATCGCCGGAGGTCGTCTGACACAGGCGTGGGTATCGGCATGCATGGTGCTGGCTCTTGCGGGGTGCGGATGGTTTGCCGGGCCGTCGCGTCCCCTCTGGATCGATGGCGGAGGCGGTCAGTTTCCTCCCGCGCAATTCCTGTTGGGCGTTGGCCAGGCCGATTCCCGCCCACAAGCTACCGAGCAGGCCTATGCCGCCGTGTCCAGGATTTTCAAGGCGGAGATTACGGCGCAAGCCAAGGATTGGGAATCCTACCTGGTCGTGGAAACCCGCGGCCGTTCGAGCACAGAGCATCGATTGACCTTGGACAATGTGACTCGCGTCACCACGGACAAGGTGCTGGAAAACGTGCAAATCCTCGACACCTGGTTTGACCGCAAGACGCGACAGTACTATGCTCTGGCAGGCATGAACCGAGCACAAGCGGAATCGGCGATGGTCGAACGTCTCGCTGAGCTGGATCATACGATTCAGACTGAAGTCACGGAAGCGCATCAGACCGCGGACAAGGTGACCCACGTCCGGAATCTCAAACGGGCGACGAAACATCTTGTGCTTCGTGAGGCCTACAATACGGATCTTCGCATCATCCGGTCGAGCGGGCAGGGCAATTCCGCTGTCTACCGTGTGGCCGAATTGACCGCGGAGTTGGAGCAGTTTCTTGCCACGAATCTCGGCATGGCTGTGGAGATGTCCGGTGATCAGGCGGATCCGGTCGAGCGGGCGCTCATCGATGGGCTCACCAAGGAAGGCTTCTCCGTGGTCGAGCATGGCTCTGCTTCAGGTGTCGTCCCGGTGGAATTGCTGATCAAGGGGACGGTAAGGGTGTGGCCGATCGAGGTGCATGATCCGCAATTTCGGTACGTGCGATGGTGTACGGACGCGGTGATCGAAGAGGTGTCCATGCATCGTGTGATCGGAGCCGTCTCGAAGGGCGGGAGAGAAGGCCATGTGACGGAACGTGAGGCAGCTGCGAAAGCCGTGCGAATCATGCAGCAGGAATTTGCCTCCGATCTCGCGCGTTCCGTGGCCGCCCATGTCTACGGCGAGACGGATTTGCCGGTTTCGGACTCCGCGCGGTCCGGCTGTCCGCGGGAGGCGGCTCAGCCGCAATCAAATCATTAGGGGTCGGAGTCAATCACAAGAGAGGAGAGGGGATGCGTAAAACAGGGACCGTGAAGGTTGCCGATCAAGCCAGCGGCGGACGCCGCTTATCCAGCCAAGCGATGAAAAAACGTCTGCGGGAACGTCTCGCTGCAGATACGCAACAAGTGCTTCACAGCAACATTGTGAGCATCTTTCGCAAGCAGGGGTACTATGAGGAGTTGCCCCTGGATGAATTGCAGGACCGTCTCTCCAAGCTCCAATCGCCGTTGGCCGATAGTCTCTTGAAGGGAAGGGTGTAGGATGCCGTACTACTATTTCGATTCGACTGCGCTCGTGAAGCGGTACAGCATGGAGCGGGGGACGCGGGTCGTCAACAAGCTCATGGTGAAACGGGGGAAGGTGGCGATCGTGCCCATGTGGAGCGTCGCCGATTTTTATTCGGCCTTATCGGTTCGCGCGCAGCAGGGAGAAATTACCCGAGACGATTGTTATTCGGTACTCTACAAGTTTGAGATGGAAGCGGCACAAGGGCTCTTTCAGTTTATCTCCCCGACGATGGACACCTACTTGTCCTCGAAGGAACTGATCCTCGATTATCCTGCCCTGCGCTCAGCGCAGTTGCAGCACCTGGCCTTGGCGTTGGAGCTCAAGCCCCTTCGGTTGACCGTGGTCAGCGCCGATAAACAGTTGCTGGCGGCTTGCCGCCCGGCCGGGCTGCACATCATCAACCCGGAAGACGACTAGCTGGGTGAGGAGGCCACGTCATCCCATAAGAAGGATGTTCCCAAAGACCGTCCGGCGACGCGAGAACAAAGCCGGAGGCTTTTTCCAACAGCGAGTTAAGCCGGGCACTGGAACTCAGCCCGCATCGAACTGAGCACGATCGCCCAATCTTCCGTGGACAGCTGAACAGGCTTCGCTCGCGGGTGAGAGGCGCTTTTCTGAACCGCGTCATCCGGCGGCTCCAGGCCATGCTTGCGCATGGTTCAATTCGAGCTGCGCAAGCTGAAGACTGCCGCACACACCGGCCGAAGCGGGTAATTCTCCGCCGGCTCGGCGGAACAATGCGACAGCCCGATAACCATGCTCTTGGGACCGGTACAGATGCTCGGTTGCCTTAAACACCTGCTTTGAGACCGGGTCCGTTTGGCGCTTTGCCAGCTGCGCCGCCATCAGGGCCGCCCGTCCCATGCTCATCGCCGCGCCTTCCGCATCCTCATGACCCAGGGCCTCTTCTGCTTTCGTACGGAGCCGGTCGAGTTCCGCCTCCTCGCCCATCACCTGTGCCTGACCGGGGAGCGTGAAACAGGCCAAGAGAGCCATGGCGCAAACAGGGGTCGTGCTGAGGCGAGCGAGGATGTTCAACTCGCAGCATCCCGCAGGGCGTGGAGCAGTGACTACTGGACGTACTCCCAGGTGTCGATTTGCTTGATGCTCCAATTGACGGCTTCCTTCAATTTGACGAGGTTCGGATCCGCGTCGTTCTGGTGGACATGGTACAGCGATTTCTGAAGAGCGAATAGCGGTTCGTAGGCTCGCCGATCCGGCAATTTGCCGAGTGCCCAAGCGACCTCAGTTTTCACTGCCACATCATCAGTCGTCAGGGTTTCGAGCAAGGGATCGACGATCGTGAAATCGCCATGCAATGCACCGACGATTCCCAAGGCCTTCGCCGCTGCGGGCCGCAATTCCGGCGCGCCGGTTTTCATCGTCTTGATCAAGACCGGGATCGTGTCTTTTTGGCCGATATTTCCCAAGGCTAGGGCCGAGGCTTTGGCAACGCTGTGGTCCGTTCCGTTCAATCCGGCCAAAAGGCGTGGGACCGCCTGCACAGAGAAGAGGTCGCCGAACAGCGAGATCAGCTTCACCTTGCGCGCCACGGGCGTCTTCGGGTCGTCGTACAAACGAAACAGCCGTTCTTCCTGCCCCCATTCAGCCGTGATGAGAGCCGGAAAATCGTAGTCTTCAAGGCGGGCTTTCAGTTTGGACATCGTATAGGCTATTGGATCGCCGTCTTTGGCCAGAATGGCCGCAGCCTGCGGGTCATCGAATTCCGTTCGGACTTCTTTTCTCCAAGCCATTTTCTTGCCATTGAGGATATACCCAAGTTGGCAAGCCGGCCCTTTCCAGAGCCGCGACGGCGCGTCCGGGAGATCGGCATCGCTTCCCATTGCCGTGGTGCCTTCCCAAGTCTTGCGTTGCTCGCACTTGATCTTCAGCTCCACGTCGTGCGGCTGTGTCGGATCGGTCACCGGCGTATAGCCGAATTCTTTTATCCGATTGGCGACCACCTCGACCAGCGGCGAGGCATCAACGGTTCCCTTGTCCGACAGGGCGAGGACATCGATCAAGACCCGATCGATGCGCTCCAACTGGTTCTTCTGCTCCACGGTCAAGGCGTCGCGGCGCGCCCAGCTTATGTCACTCACGAGAAACAGCGTAGCTACAGTCATCAGCGTGACGATGCATCTCATATCTGCTCCGTTCTGCTGGAAAAAGGCGATCATAAAGTAGGAGATTCTCCACTCTATACAACCCGTTCCGGCGGTTGCAAGTTGCACCAGCTGGAGAGCCGTCCGTATAATCGCGCCATGTTGACGGGAA
>JBDTWG010000037.1:0-16675 GCA_040006855.1 Nitrospira sp. | reverse complement strand
AAACCTTTGCCGGAAACGGCAAGGCACGGAGCACGGGTGACGGCAAACGTGCCGTGAAGGCAGGCATCCCCCTCCCGCACCATGTTGCGCTGGACCGTGAGGAACGGTGGTTGTATTTTGCCGAATCCGGGTCTGACCGCGTGCGGCGCGTGAACCTTGCGGAAGGCACTCTCCATAATTTCGCCGGAATCGGTGAGACCTGCTACAGCGGGGACGAAGGGCTGTGCGGTGAAGCCGGATTGTATCTGCCGCTTGATGTGGTCTGTGACTCGCACAATGATCTGTACATCTGTGATTCAGGCAGCAACCGGATCCGAAAAATCGATCGGGAGACCGGGATCATCTCGACCGTGGTGGGGACCGGTGAACATGGATTCAACGGTGACGGCGCGGCGCTCGAAGTGAATTTGACGTGGCCCGCGGCAATCGCGTTCGACGCCGACGATGTGATGTACATTGCCGATACACAAGCGCACCGCATTCGCCGCTATGATTCACGAAGCGGCCGGGTGGAAACCATCGCGGGAAGTTGGACTGCAGAAGATGAGGCTCGCGAGCAGCCGCTGGTTGCGCGAAACCTGGTCGTCCTTTCAGGCGACGCGATCGGTATCGATTTCAGCGACGACAACGGATGGCTCATGCCAGTCTGCTCGGACGGTCTCAGTCTATCCATGTATCTCGACGATGGTCGTCCGGCGATGGAGGCGCGGCTGTACGATATTGTTGGCATCGCGGTCGACAAGGCCGGTGATGTGTATATCGTGGACAAGGGTAGCAATCGTGTGCGCAAGATTGATCGCAAGACAGGGTTGATCTCCACACTTGCCGGTGTGTGCCGGTATGGATATGACGGAGACGGCAAGCTGGCGGCGAAGTCGATGCTGCACGCGCCCGAAGCCATTGTGTTCGATCAGCACAATCATGCCTATATCTCCGATACAGGCAATCATCGAGTCCGCAAAGTTGACGCAGACACCGGGCTCATCAGCACCGTGGCGGGCAACGGTGACAGCGGTTATGATGATAAAAATATGGGCGGCTGTGGCGCTGCTCGGTTTGTCGCCAAGGATGCCGCTGGTGGACTGAAGCATGGAGATGGCCTGCTGGCCGTTGAAGCGGTCGTGAATTCTCCAGTGGGGCTGACGCTCGATACGCAAGGGTACCTCTATATCTGCGAGCGGGGGGAAAACAAGATCCGTCGCGCCAAGTTATGGTAGTGGCATTCGACGGATTCATCGTTCCCAGTTGTGGAACGTGTGCATGAGTTCTCACGGCTAGGGCATCGCGCCGGGGCATGAGGCGAATGACGTCGGTCCACACATCCCGCACCAAGCTGCTGTATTTTCTCTCGAGTCTGCTTCTTCTCGCCCTCATTCTAGGCGGCCTCGGTATTCCCATCGTCAGTTCGGAAGGCATGATTATTCGTGCACAGGCGGTCACGGGAGACATTCCCGTCACGCCTGAGGATCCTCTGTGGCAGAAAATCTCCCCCATGACACTGCCGTTGAGCGGGCAAATCATTACCAGGCCCGTATGGCCCGAGCCGACGGCCCATGCGTTGGCGGTCCGTGCGGTTCACAACGGCACAGACATAGCTTTTTTGCTTGAGTGGCAAGACAACACGAAAAATGATCGACTCACGCCCGGCACCTTTCGAGACGGGGTGGCGCTGGGATTACCGCTCGGCGATGCTCCGGCATTTTTCTGCATGGGCCAGTTGGATCACTACATCAATATTTGGCACTGGAAAGCCGATTGGCAGAGTGATATCGACCGCCGTGCCGCCAGGACGACGGAAAAGGACAAGGCCGTCAGTGGTGAGCCGCGGCGCTTCGAGGTCATTCCTCGGCGAGCATCGTCGGTGGAGGATTTAATCGGTGGCGGGTTCAGTACCCTGACCACGAAGGAGAAGCAGGGGCGTGTGCAGGGCAAGGCCACATGGAAAGACGGCATGTGGCGGGTGGTGATGCGTCGGCCGCTGTCCAGCGAAGAACAAGAAAATGAAGCGAAATTAATTCCGGGACGTATCCAGGCGGTTTCATTTGCCGTGTGGAATGGCGAGAACAAGGAGCGCAATGGGCAAAAAGCTATCGCCCCTTGGTTTCAACTCTCGCTAGACCCCGTCACAAAAACGTAATCGTTCCTGGTAGGATGACAGAGCAGCCGACCGTGTTTGAGTCGGGTTCGGTCGCGCGAATGAGGTGAACACGTTGGAGGCGAGAGCCCAGAAGACCCGGTCGCTCCTGATAAAAGCCCTTTCTCTTGGAAGGGCTTTTTCTGTGTGTGGGGCCTTGCTCACCGCGACTGGGTGGAGCAGCGCGGTCAATGCAGACACCGGCACGACCACCAACGGCGAGATGACGGCGGAGGAAGCCATTCAACTCGGAGAAGATTTCGGGATTGCGGTCGGCGAGGTCGACGAAGAGATTCGAAAAGAACTGAAGTTGCAGCGGGCGGAAGGTGTCGCCGTGTTTGAAGTGATCGGCAATTCCCGGGCAGACTATGCTGGCATCAAGGTGCGGTCGGTCATCAAGGAAATCGATAAAAAAGAAGTCCGGACTCTCATCGATTTCGGGAAAGCCGTCAAGGCCTCGCTCAAAGAATGTAATTTCACGGTCGGAACCTACGAGCCGGCAGATCCTGGCGATCCGGTTGGATGGGGCGTGAACTTTCATTTTGTCGGCTGCAAGCGAGATTAGAGCAGGATCGGCCGAGCATGAACGACACAGGACGACTGATACAAAAACTGGCGATGGGCGGACTCCTGCTGCTCATGGCGGTGCTGAACGTCACCTTCCATGAGCGAGCGATTGCGCAGAAGACCGACGGCCAGGCGCCGCCCGATTGGGTCGCCGAGATTGAAAAGATTTTTATTCGGTCGGAGGACTGCAAGCAGTGCCACGATCGACATTACGAAGAATGGAAGGGGATACGGGAGCAGACCCCGGATCTTAAATCTTTTGGTCGGGTCGACGCCGCCTTGCTGCATGGGACCTCCTTCGAGTCGCCGGTTTTCCGGACCGTGTTGGGCCTGTGGATGCAGACCCATCCGACGGTGCAGGAGCAACAGCGCTGTCTCTCGTGCCATGCTCCGGCCGTGACGGTGTTTCCGCAACATGTCGAGAAGATCGCGGCGCAGGTGCTGTCCGGCAAGCCGCAGGTAGAGGGAATCGGCTGTGCCTCCTGTCATCTCATCAATGCGGTGGAAACCACGCCGCAGCCGCCGCCTACCTACAAAGTGCAGCCGGGAGAAATGCTCTACGGACCGTACGCCGATCCGGAGGAGAACTTGGTGCATCCGGCGACCCAGAGGTCGCTCTTCCGGGGCGCGAACTTCTGCACATCGTGTCATTTCGACAAAGTGAAGGATGTCACGCAAAAGGATTTGCCAGGAGAAATCTTGCAAGGTACGATCTGCCAGGATTGCCACATGGAACCCTCTACCGGAAGTTCCACCTCGAAGCGCGGTGCTATGACTCGAGCGATCGGCCGGCATTGGTTCCGCGGGGTCGTCATTCCAGGCACCTTGTTGAAAAATCGCAATCTGCAGGCAGAATGGATGCCGCGTATCGAAGTGGAGGCGACGAAGTCCGGGGCAGGGGTAGAGGGTACCGTGCTCGTGAAGATCGGGAGTTTGCCGCATAGTTTTCCTGACGGCGACCCGGTGTTGAAGCAGTTCCTGCTCTCGATCGCGATCAAGGACGCGCAGGGCAATGTGCTGGGTGAGGAGACGAAGCGGTTTGGCCTGCCCTATGAGAAGATTTTGCGTGGGCCGATTCCGGACCCCTTCATCAAAGGAGGGAATACACGTCGCGTGCCGTTCTCGCAGGCCCTGAAGGCCGGGGGAGAGCCGGCGAATATCGAGGTCGTGCTCAGCTATGCGTTGATTCCCGAGCCGGAGGCGGAACTCAAAGCCAAGTATCTGGCGACACTGGCGAACGATCAGGAGCGAGCGACCGCGAAGAAGGTAATCGAAGAATACATTCAGCCTCGCATGCTGACCTATCGAGCCAAGTCACTCTGAGGTGCCGTGCTGGTTGTGACGCGCAGACACCGAGGGACGCACGATGTGCGGAGGATATGCCAACGGTGAAGAATCGACGAGGATTCCTGCAGGGGATCGTAATCAGTGCATTGTTGTTGACTGTAGCCCTGGCAAGCTATGGCGTGCAGCAGGGCCTGGCGCAAGATGCTAAAGCTCAGGCCACTATCGAGAAAGCCTTCCCCAGTTCCAGCAAGTGTAAGCGTTGCCATGAGCGGGTGTTCGAAGAGTGGGAAACTTCGCCGCTCTCGCGTTCGATCCATACGCCGACCTTCCGTGCCGCGCTCGACGCCTACCTGACCTCATCGGCCGGCAAAGATAAAGCCATGTGTTTTCGCTGCCATGCTCCGCATGTGCGCGAGTTTGCCGACCAGGCTCAATTGTTCGTGACTCAGGCGCAGTCCGGCGAGCCGTCGCTGGACGGCGTAGCTTGCGCGCAATGTCATCTCATCAAGCAAGTGGACCGGACAAAGCAGCCACCAGAACCGAAGTACGACGTCGGTAGTAAGACCATGTATGGGCCGTACAAAGATTTTGCGCAGAACCTTGCACACCAATCGATGGAACTGGGCCTCTTCCACAAATCGGACCTCTGTTTGAATTGCCATCAGGTGGTGCCGGCTGCGGCGGACCTCGGGAAAAGTAACGATCTTTTGGGTAACTGGGACCAGAGTAAATCCGTGAAGTCCGGGAAAGAATGCCAGACCTGTCATATGCCTGAACAGGTCGGTGAATCCGCCAACGGAGAGGCCAAGCGTAAGGTGGCCAACCATACGTTTCCTGGCCGTATCGGCCAGCTTAGGCAGGAAGCCGCCAAACTAGAGGTCTCGACCAAGGTTGAAGGGGACAAGACCACCGTGACGGTGGCTGTGCAGAGTCTGGTGCCGCACAATCTGCCGACCACTCATCCGGGGTGGGCCAGCGTGGTGTTAGAGCTGGATATCAAAGGCAAGAACCTCAAGACCGTCTTCAACGACAGGCGTGTCTATGGTCGGTCCTACGTCGATGCCAAGGGCCAGAAGACCGTATTCGACTTTGAGGCCGTGAAGGTCCTTGAAGAAACGGTTCTCAAACCGGAAGAAAGACGAGTGGAAACCTTCACCTTTCCCACGCCCAAAGACACAAAGACCTTTGATGTCGAAGCCATCCTCAGCTATGCCCCTGTAACCGGGCCGGCCTCTTTTCTGCAGCGTATTGAGGCCGAGTCGTCCAAGGGCGCGCAGGACCCCGTATTTCAATCCATCCCAATCGTGAAGTTCAGCGAGAATATTCCGGTCGCCAAGTAACGGCGGGCGTCTTTCGTGCCACCCAGGAAGACCGTCTCTCGTCAAAGACTGAGAGCCGCTCGGTTACACGACCGATGAACGACCACGCACGAGTTCTGCGTTACTCAGAGACGATGCGGGAGCCGGGGGATTTCATCTTGAAGATCTGAATCGCGCTGTAAATGCTCTTGGCTGGGTGGTTGAGGATGAGCCGCGAATTGGTGATGTGGGTGTCGATCAACTCGTATTGTCCGCCGCTGTAGTAGATGTCGCAGTCATCCATCTCACAGTTCTTATAAACGTGATTGTCTAGCGACAGCTTGGCTTTGCTGAACTTCTGCTGATCTATCAGGATATATTCCGGCGCGAGTCCCATCAATTCTCCTTCGCCCGCGCGCACTATAACAAAGTCGCTCCTTCTCCGCAAACTGTGAGCCGTCAGGCTTCTGCACTCGCCCGCCATGCGTTCGCTCCATCAGCTGAAATGTCGCCGACGCCCACAGCAACCTTCATCATTCATCGACGGTCCCTAGACGATTGGTCGATCACGCGCATCACATGGAGACTGCTCAGACTCGCGTTGCACGCGTATGCTGAGTGACCAGATGACTCCCTACGCACTTTCACCTTGATCCGTCCTTGCCATCTCTATAGAATGGCGCCACTTTTCAGCTAGTTAGGAACCGTGCCCATTGTCTGGCATGCGGCGGTCTTCGCGCCGGTTTATCAGCTCGCGATGGGTGAAGGCCACGGAGAATCTGTGACATTCATCGACCGTTGTACGTGCCTGGTTCATGTTCACGGCGGGGTATTCACCTAGATCCTTCAGCTGGATTCTCAGTTTCACCATTCTGTCAACAGGAGGAGAACACTGTGACCGACTCAGCGATTGTGACCTTTGCTCTGATTGCGGCGGTGGCCGGTATTGCCTATGGCCTCTATCTGGCGATGTGGATTTTCAAGCTTGACGCTGGCAATCCGAAGATGCAGGAAATTGCCAAGGCCATTCAAGAAGGCGCCAGCGCCTATATGAATCGACAGTACCGAACAGTCGGTGTGGTGGCAGCTGTGTTGTTTGTCGTCCTGTGGGGCGCGGGATCTATTTCAGATAAGTTCGGGATGCTGACGGCGATCGGCTTTTTGATCGGGGCTGGAGCCTCGTCGCTCGCCGGCTATGTGGGCATGATCATCGCGGTGCGGGCGAACGTGCGGACGGCTCAGGCGGCGCACAAGGGCATGAACGCGGCCCTGACGGTAGCATTTCGCGGGGGCGCGGTAACCGGGTTGCTCTTAATCGGTTTGGGTCTATTGGCCATCACAGGTTTCTATACGTTGGCCTCTCAGTTCGCCGGGCAGGAAAAGGCGATTCATGCCCTGCTCAGTCTCGGATTCGGCGGCAGCCTAATTTCAGTCTTTGCGCGCGTGGGCGGTGGGATCTATACCAAAGCGGCGGATGTGGGCGCAGATCTGGTAGGTAAAGTTGAAGCGGGTATTCCGGAAGACGACCCGCGCAATCCGGCGGTCATCGCGGACAACGTGGGTGACAACGTGGGCGATTGTGCCGGCATGGCGGCAGACCTGTTTGAAACCTACGCGGTCACGACAGTGGCGGCCATGGTGTTGGCGTTCTCCCTTTTCAAGGGAGCCAGCGCGCCGATCCTCTACCCGCTCGCGTTGGGCGGGGTGACGATCTTTGCGACCATCATCGGCATTCTGTTTGTGAAGGTGAGCCCGGGCGGCGAGATCATGCCGGCCCTGTACAAAGGATTGTTTGTGGCCGGTGGGATTGCGGCCGTGGCGTTCTTTCCGATCACCTCGAAGATTATGGAGGGCGTCGGCGGCGTGACCGGTATGAGCTATTACCTCGCGGCTTTGATGGGACTGGCGGTGACGCTCGCGTTGGTATTCATTACCGACTACTACACGTCCAAGAGTTATGCGCCGGTGAAGTATATTGCCAAGGCCAGTGAAACGGGCCATGCGACCAACATCATTGCCGGTCTGGCGGTGGGTATGCAGTCGACGTCCGCCCCGGTGGTCGTCATCGGCGCGGCGATTCTCGGCAGCTACTGGATCTGTGGCGGGGCGGAGTCGGGCGGTTTGTATGGTGTGGCGGTGGCGGCAGTATCGATGCTCTCGATGGCAGGGATTGTGGTGGCCATTGATGCATTCGGCCCGATCACGGACAATGCCGGCGGGATCGCTGAAATGGCGCACCTGGGTAAAGAGGTGCGTGACATCACGGACCCGCTCGACGCGGTGGGCAATACCACGAAGGCCGTCACCAAGGGGTATGCGATCGGCTCGGCCGCACTCGCGGCGGTGGTCTTGTTCGCGGAGTTCGCGCGGGAGGTGGCCAAGGGAACTCAAGCCAGTACCTTCGATCTCTCCAATCCGTTGGTGTTGGTCGGGCTCTTCCTCGGGGGTATGTTGCCGTTTATCTTTGGGGCGCTCTGTATGAAAGCGGTCGGCCAAGCAGCCGGCCTGGTCGTGGAAGAAGTGCGGCGCCAATTCCGGACGATCAAAGGCATCATGGAGGGGACCGGGAAGCCGGAATACGGAACCTGCGTGGACATTGTGACGCAAGCGGCGATTCAGAAGATGATGATCCCCGGTCTGATTCCCGTCGTCGCTCCGATCCTCGTCGGTGTGGTCCTCGGGCCGCAGGCTCTTGGTGGGGTGCTCGTCGGCAGCATCGTGACCGGTTTGTTTGTCGCCATCTCCATGACGAGCGGTGGAGGAGCCTGGGACAATGCCAAGAAGTACATCGAGGAGCAGGGCTTGAAAGGAACTGATACGCATAAGGCTGCGGTCACAGGCGATACGGTCGGCGATCCCTATAAGGACACGGCCGGTCCGGCGATCAACCCGATGATCAAGGTCATCAACATCGTGGCCCTGCTCATTGTGTCGTTGATTGTGAAATAGCCGGCGCCAGCTCTCGTCGTATCGGCTGTTGGCTTGACGGGTTCGGCGGCCCTAGGGTAAGGTGACGGAAGTCATTGGTGTGAGTCGTGTCTGATTGACTGGAGGTGCTCCGATGGAGAAACAGGAGAGGAGACCGGAATCCAGGAAAGAATCCCATAGCAAGGAAGAGGTCAAACCGAATCCAAAAGTCGTCGAGTCCGGGAAGAAAATGAAAGAGGACATCGACAAGCTGGTCGATGAAATCGATGACGTGCTCGAAAAAAATGCCGAAGAGTTCGTGAAGAACTATGTGCAAAAGGGAGGGGAATAGTCCCCTCCCTTTTTTATTGCGCACTTCGTGTTGATCCCTCCATTTCAAGGCCCGAGCATACGTCCGTCTCCACAGAGCTGCTCGCGTCCGGTGTCTCACTCCAGACGAGACGGAGTCTCGTTTGACAAAGATGGGGTGAGTCGATACCATTCCCCTTACTTCTCAGTAACTTCTGAATATTTCCGATAGAAACCGAGGATCCATGCAGCAAAGACTGTGGGTGTTCCGACCGTCGGATGTCGCATTGCAGCACAATCTGTCGCGCCTCCTGTCGATCTCTACCGTGACGGCATCCGTATTATTGGCTCGCGGAGTGACCACTGCCGATGAGGCTAGCCGGTGGATGTCCAGTGCTCAAGACCGTCTCCACGACCCTTTCCTGATCCCCGACATGGAGCAGGCTGTCGAGCGCTTGCACCTGGCCTTAACACGTCAGGAGCAGGTCTGTTTCTACGGGGATTATGATGTCGATGGGGTCTCGGCCACGAGTCTCTATCTGTCGTTCTACCAGGGCCTTGGGGGGAACGGCCGCGGGTATATTCCGCACCGCATTCGAGAAGGGTATGGCTTGAACGAGGCGGCGATCCGACAGTTGGCCCAGGAAGGGATTACGCTGTTGGTGACGTCCGATTGCGGCACCACGTCCCATCATGAAATTGGGATCGCCAACCAGCTCGGTATGGATGTGCTGGTGACGGACCATCACCAAACCGATGCCATGATGCCGCCGGCCCTCGCCGTGCTCAATCCGCACCGACGTGATGCGATCTATCCGTTCAAGGGGCTCTGTTCGGCGGGACTAGCCTATAAAGTGGTGTCGGCCTACCAGCAGCGATATGGATCCGGTGACGTGGCTCCGGAATCCTGTCTGGATCTCGTGGCCCTGGCGACGGTGGCCGACATCGTGCCGCTTCAGGATGAGAACCGCATCCTCGTTCGGGAAGGACTGACGCAGATCACGCAAGGCGCTCGCTGTGGGATTCGTGCGTTGAAGCACGTGGCCGGCATCACGAAAGCCTGTACGAGTGAAACCATCGGCTTTCGCCTTGGCCCACGGTTAAATGCGGCCGGCCGCTTAGACCATGCGATGACCTGTGTGCGGCTCTTGACGACGGACTCCGAGCAGGAGGCCATGCAAATTGCTGAACAGCTGGAGCAGCTCAATCGACAACGCCAGCAAATCGAAGCGGGGATTACCAACGAGGCGGCAGCCTCTTTGCAGGAGGATGAGCTGGCCGCCGCGATCGTGCTGGGTTCCCGCGACTGGCACCTGGGCGTCGTCGGGATTGTCGCGGCCCGATTGGTGGATCGGTTCCACCGGCCGAGCATCGTCATCGCGGTGGATGGGCAAGGGATCGGCAAGGGGTCGGCTCGGACAGTAGAGGGGTTTGATTTGTACCAGGGGTTATCTGAGTGTCGAGATCTGCTGGAGGCCTTCGGCGGCCATCCAAGCGCCGCGGGGCTGACCATCAAGGAATCGCGATTGGAGGAGTTTCGCCGACGATTCTGTGAGGTCGCTGCTCAGTGGGCCAGCGCTGCGCGCACCGTGCCGACGCTGCAGGTCGATGCTGAGGTGAATCTCACGGAGGTCAATTTCGGCTTGATACAAGAACTGGAATCCCTGCATCCCTTTGGCGCGGGGAATCCAGAACCCACGTTGGCCGTCCGCGGCCTCGATGTGGTGGATGCGCGAGTGGTCGGCGAGAAGCATCTCAAGCTGCGTGTGCGGCAAGGCCGATCGTATATTTTTGATAGCATTGGTTTCCGTATGGGATCGTTGGAAGATCTGGGTCTGAGGGCCGGTCGGCCGCTCGATTTGGCCTTTAGCCCTGAACGCAATCACTGGAATGGCCAAGACCGTGTGCAGTTGCGCATTAAGGCGCTTCGTATGAGCGGTGAGGTGTCGTAAGTATGACGCACGAGACGGTGACAGAACTCGATCAGTTGATCGAGCGGGTGAAAAGCTACAACGGCGAGGCCGATGTGGACCTCGTGCGCCGAGCCTATGATTTCTCTGCGAAGGCGCACGAAGGGCAAACGCGGCGATCCGGCGAACCCTACCTGCGGCATCCCCTCGCGGTGGCCGGTCTGCTGACCCATCTCAAGACCGATGTCACGGCCATTGTCGCCGGGCTCCTGCACGACACGTTGGAAGATACCCTGGCCACGCCGCTGGAGTTGGAGCAGCGGTTCGGGAAGGACGTGGTGCATCTTGTCGACGGCGTCACCAAGATCGGCAAAATTACCTTCCGCAACTACGAGGAAAAGCAGGCTGAGAATTTTCGCAAGATGCTGCTCTCGATGGCGGACGATATCCGCGTCGTGCTGATCAAGCTGGCAGACCGGCTGCACAACATGCGGACGCTGGAATATCTCAGTGAGTCTAAGCGGCAGGAAATCGCCCAGGAGACGCTGGAAATTTATGCTCCGCTCGCCAACCGCCTCGGGATCGGCTGGATTAAGAACGAACTCGAAGACCTGTGCCTGAAACATCTGAAGCCGGATGTGTACGAATCGTTGCGGGTCCTTGTCGCGAAGCGGGACGATGACCGGCAGCAATACATTCTGGAAGTCATCGACGTGGTAAAGGCGGCCATGGCGGAGGCAGGCTTACAGGGTGAGGTGTCCGGACGGCCGAAGCACTTGTACGGCATTTACCAGAAGATGGAGAAACAGTCGATTTCATTTGAGGAAGTGTACGATCTGGCGGCGCTCCGCATCATTACCGACATCAAAATGAACTGCTATGCACTTCTAGGCGTGATCCATTCTCTCTGGCGGCCCTTGCCCGGCCGGTTCAAGGATTACATCGCCATTCCCAAATCCAATCTCTATCAGTCGCTGCATACCACCGTGGTAGGTCCCAAAGGGGAACATGTCGAGTTTCAGATCCGCACGGAGGAGATGCATCGAGTGTCGGAGCAGGGCATTGCCGCGCATTGGAAATACAAGGAACATGGGCGCATCGATGAGAAAGACGGGAAGGTCTTTAGTTGGTTGCGGCAGTTCGTAGAATGGAATCAAGATCTGCCGGACAATCGCCAGTTTATGGATTCGGTCAAGCTGGACCTTTTCCACGACGTGGTATACGTGTTTACTCCGCAAGGTATGGTGAAGGAGCTCCCCAAAGGCTCCACGCCGGTGGATTTTGCGTATTCCGTGCATACCGAGATCGGAGACCACTGCGTCGGGGCCAAGGTGAACGGCAAAATCGTCCCGCTGAAACATATGATGGAGAGCGGGGATATGGTGGAAATTCTGACCGCCGCCAACCAAACGCCTCACCGTGACTGGCTGAAGTTCGTGCGAACATCACGGGCGAAAACGAAGATCAAACATTGGATCAAGGCAGAAGAGCAGTCTCGCAGCGTTGAGATTGGCAAGCGCTTGCTGGAAGCCGAATTTCGTCGGCATGGTCTGGCACCGGCTCAGATGATGCGCTCGGATGAACTCCTCGCAGTGGCCAAGCAAGTCGGGTATGAGACGCCTGATGAACTGTCGGCTGCCGTCGGCTTCGGGCATCTGCCGACATCACAGGTGATGAGCAAGCTCATTCCGCCAGTGCCTGCAGCGAGTCACGCGGTTGCGCCTGAAGCGCCGACGGCGCCGAAGGCGGTCACTGGTCGAGCGGATGACACAGGGGTGCAGGTGAAGGGCGCGCGAGACTTGCTGATGCAGTTATCGCGTTGCTGCAATCCTGTGCCGGGCGACCGTATTCTGGGCTACATCACGCGGGGGCGAGGGCTCACGATCCACACCGTCGATTGCCCGAATTTGGAAGCGTTGGACTACGACAAGAACCGGCTGGTTGAAGTGGAGTGGGACCATTCCATGCCCAGTACCCATGCGGTGAAGATCTCGGTCATCGCTGTGGACAAAACCGGGGTTCTGGCGCATGTCTCCACGGCCATTTCGGAATGCCAAGCCAACATCAGTCGCGCTGAAATTACGACCCGCGAGGATCGAAAGGCAATGCTGGATTTCATCGTCGAAGTTCTGGATACCGCGCACGTGGGGCGAGTCCTCAAAGCGATTGAAAAGGTCGACGGCGTGATTACGGTGCGGCGAGTCCGTTCCTGGCAAGAACGACCCTAGTCAGAGAAGCCTCCCTATGTCCTCCTCCCCACGTCAGGTGATATTCGCATGAGCCTCGTGATGCTGACCGGTATAGTGGTCGTGATATTAATCGTGACCGCAGTATTGATCGGCATGACCCTCCTCTTCTCTCGGCGCGGTCGGGCGGCGCCAGCGCTTCCGTTCTATGCCGGTGGTGTTGGCCTATTGCTCGTCATCGCGGCGCTGATAGCGCGTAGCGGGATGGTGAGCCATATTCCACACTTGGTTCAGTCCGGACTTGATGTCCTAGCCTGGCTCGGCACCTCGTTTTTTCTCTTTACGATTCTCGATGCCCTGGTCATCGGCGAGTGGTTGATTGAGCGGGGGCAACGATATATCCCCGATGTGGTTCGGCAGCTGCTGATCGGCGCCGAGGTCGTCGCTGCGGGAGTCTTAATCCTCTGGCTGGTCATGGGAGTCAACCTCGTGGCGTTAGTGGCGTTGCCCACCGTGGCGGCGGCCATGGTCGGGGTCGCGTTGAAAGATACGCTCACACGATTTTTTTCCGGCATTGAGCTGGGAAAGATCGTGAAAGTAGGAGATTGGATTACGGTGCTCGAGCGGGAAGGCATTGTGACGCACATCGGAATGGAACATGTCACTATCCTGACGCGTACACATGATTACGTATCGTTGGCCAATGATTTGGTGATTCAAAGCGGCGTAACGAATTTCACCAGGCCGACGACGACTCATTTCTGTAATGTTTTTGTCGAGGCGGCGTATCGGACTCCTCCGGAGCAGGTCTGCGCGACGCTGTTGGAGACGGCCGCCGCTGTGACGGGAGTGTTACAGGAACCTAAGGCCACTGCGCTGGTGACGGCGTTTAATGAATCAGCTATTCAGTATCGGATCAAATTTCCGATTGGAGATTATGCGCAGCGCGACGTCATCGAGAGCACGATGCGGACCTACATCTGGCACGCTTTTTTGCGAAAGGGCCTCGAGATTCCGTTTCCGCAGCGAGTGGTTCACCAGAGCGGGAATACGGATAGTGTGCAGACGGCGCAACCTGTCGAGCGGATCATCGCGCAGCTGGCCGCGGTCGATTTTCTTGCGACACTGGATGCGAAGCAAATCGAGGTGCTTGCCCAGGCAGCGCGATGGGAATCCTATCTTATCGGTGAGCGGGTCGTCCGCCAGGGTGAGCCCGGGGAGGTGCTTTATGTCATCGTCTCCGGGAATGCCGACGTGCGATTGGAGCAGGGGGGCCTGAGTTCCACCGTGACGACGCTCGGGAGCGGACAGTTTTTTGGGGAGATGTCTTTGCTGACAGGTGAGCCCCGGTCCGCTACGGTATTGGCGGCGACCGAGCTCATGCTCATTGCCGTGGGGAAAGACGCTCTAATGCAGGTTGTGCAGGACGATCGGCGGCTGCTCGAACGGATCGGCGAAGTTGTGGCCAAGCGTCAGTCGGCAACGACCGCGGCGAAAGCGCAGCTGTCTCGGGATGCAGCGGCCCTCTCGACAGTCACTCATACACGTTCGTTGGTTGAGCGCATTCAGAATTTTTTCTGGGGAGGGCGCAAGACGCAACCCTCAAAATGATGATCGGTCAAGGCTGCTTAAAACTTAGCCGCATTCCGCGTTGCAATTGAAGCGCCTCAGCGCGACCCCCGCCTAGCTCCAGCACATACAGGGCACCTTCTGCTGAATGATATTGCGGGCAGCCATCGTCTTGTCTCGTGCAGATGGGGACGTTGCGCTCAATATGGATAATCGTTTTTTTTCCGTCCATCCAGATGATATCCAGTGGGATTTTGGTGTTTTTCATCCAGAACGTCCAAGGTTGAGCGTCACCGAAAATGAACAGCATGCCGCGGTCGTTGGCGAGATGTTCACGAAACATCAATCCTTGGGCGCGTTTCAGTGACGTATCTGCCAATTCAGCCTGAATCAGCGTGCCGTGCGGCGTCTTAACCGTAATGAGGGTTTCGGGTGAAGGGTCGGCGGCCAGTGTTGGTCCAGTGACGGCACAAAATACGATGGCCAAGATGCGGAGCGCCACGGGACCCAAAGTCACCGGATTGGAGCTCCTATGCGGATGCCGTGGAAGGTCGCTTACCATGGCCGCATCCTAACGGCCTCCTCATGGGCCGTCAAGGCACTGGGTGCGGTTCGAATGCTTTTCCTGTCTGTCTTGCAATTCCGCCAGCCCCTATGCCATCCTCAGCTCATTATTTGATTTGCGAGGAGGACCTGTATGAAGGAAACGCGGCGCGTGGTCTATATGCGAGGCGTATTTGTCTGTCCGAAGTGTCGCCAATCGTATGTGCAAGAGAAATGGATCGAGGAGTTTCGGATCCGCTGCCATAAGTGTGACTATCGCGGGACCTTGACTCAAGTGTCCGTTGAAGAGCACATGGATGAGGAAACGGTGCGTCGGTAAAAGCAACCGGTTTTCCCTGACGAGTGCTGCGCAGACCCTGCCCGTTGTCTTCCGATAGGAAGACACGAGCGAATGTCAGGCCGTTGAGAGCGTGGCCCTACCGATCTCAGTTCTTCTTCTTTCGCCTCAAGTGGATGCGTCATGATTCAGCTGTTGCGCGTATTATTGCTGTGCACAACCGGCTTCGTGCTGGCTTCGGCCAATGGCCAGTCGGCTGATGAATTGCCAGTCATCACTGTATTGGTAGCCTATCATTCTCTTTCGGGGCACACCGAGCAAATGGCCCAGGCGGTGGCTGAGGGAGTTCGGACGGTTTCCCCGACGCATGTGATCATGAAGCGAGTGCAACAGGTGACGGCTGATGAGTTGTTTGCTGCAGACGCCATCATCCTTGGCTCTCCCGTTTATTGGTCTAACATGGCCGGTGAAGTGAAGACTTTTATTGATGATTGGCAATTCAAGTTCGGGGTTTTCCCAGAATTCAAACTCAGAAACAAGGTTGGGGCTGCATTTGCCACCGGGGGCCAGATTTCCAGTGGAAAGGAGCTGACGATGCTCTCGATACTGGCGGCGATGCTTGGAAACTCTATGATTGTGGTCAGCGGTGGCGGTGCGTTTGGCGCCTCCGCGACGACAGAGGGTAATAGCCCGGGCATTGATGAACAAGAGCTGGCGGGGGCTCGTGACCTGGGCCAGCGGGTCGCAGAGGTAACCGTTGCCGTGAAGCGTGGTTTTGAACTGCGGGGAAGGCCGTCTGCTTCGAGCGGACAATGATCGTTCTAGAAATAGTGCCGGTCATGGTTTGCCGGCACGTGGAATCTAGGAGGATACGGGTTTCGGATAGGCGCTTTCAAACTGGCTTCTTGCCAAGGTTACGAGTTCGTGGATATTTTTAGCACAACGACCACAACACCCATTTTCACGCAAGCCAAACTCAGCAACGATTTGTCGAGTGGTCAGGCAGCCCTGCCGACCGGCTTCCCGGACGTCTGATTCCGTCAATCCTTTACATAAGCAGACATACATGAGTGGCATCTCCCACTGATGATCTATGGAATTTATTGGGCGTGTGGAGCAAGCAATTTCTCGATACTGATAACCGTTATCAATTAAAGAGAGTATAGCTTTCGCAGCGAAGACTGTCAAGAACTGTAAATAATGGCGTCGCCATCCACATGGAATGGTACATAGCCTTCTCGGAACTGCTGGGAGATTGTGCGACTTAAGCGGGGCCTTGGCAGGTGGCGAACACGAGAAACTCTGAGTTTCCGCTGAGACAATCGGCGAGAGGCTAGGGAGTAAGTCAGGTGAAGACGGATTGTTGTATTCTGGGTCAGTTCAAGTCTCGTGCAATTTAGTGCGTCCGCGAGTCTCAGAACTCTAGCCAATCCCCTCGGTTTGTAATCTCGGTAAATGTATTCACTGTGTGACTCCGGAGACATGCTGACATAGAAAAGTGTGCGTTCATCAAAAATTACGAAGGCAGGAAGCTCTTTCGAACTTCCTGCCCTCGTTGGAGCTAATGCTCTTCAATGGGGAGAAAGGCGAGCCCCTCTTCCCATTGCGAGTATTACAACCAGTTCACGCGCTCGGCCGGCCGAATGTAGATCGGCTCTTCGACCTGA
>JBDTWG010000036.1:0-16676 GCA_040006855.1 Nitrospira sp. | reverse complement strand
GAACAGGACTAGGGCTCGGAGAGTCTGATCAGCTTTAATGGTCATCCGCAGGCCGATTTCAGCACAGGCCTGCCTAGATGTGCCGATTGCAATGGCGAACGCCACTACAGGTCACGTGCCATAACCGCGCTGTGTATGGAGTTCCCTACACTAGGAGGGGGTGGCTTATCATGTCAAGCGGTTTTCTCAGCGAAGGTCGAGAAAAACAAATGAATCGAGATTCGGATATGGGCTCACGCCGAACCTTTCCACAATTCCGTGGAGACTCGGTTAAGCCTCAACCGTTCTCGCTTCACACTCGGCTCGCGCGGCAGTGTTCAGTAGAAGCTTACTAGAGAGGTATTATGGCGGAGGGGGCGAGATTTGAACTCGCGGATAGGTTACCCCATCTCCGGTTTTCAAGACCGGCACGTTCGGCCACTCCGTCACCCCTCCACACCGGGCCGAGAACTGTCCACTATGCGGATTGTTCGATTTTCTGAATCCCGCCCATGTAGGGCTGGAGTACTGCTGGTATGGCCACCGTACCATCAGGCTGCTGGTAATTTTCGAGAATGGCAACCATAGTTCTTCCGACCGCCAAACCCGATCCGTTCAACGTGTGCACGAACTCAGACTTCGTATCTTTCTTCCCGGCTTTCGGCCGCCAGCGAATGTTGGCGCGCCGCGCCTGGAAGGCTTCAAAATTGCTGCAAGAGGAAATTTCGCGAAAGACCTGCTGCGAAGGTAGCCAAACTTCGATGTCGTAGGTTTTGGCAGACGAGAATCCCATGTCTCCTGTGCAGAGAGCCATCACGCGATAGTGCAATCCCAATCCCTGTAAGATAGCCTCAGCGTGAGAGGTCAACCGTTCCAACTCCTCGTAGGATTGCTCCGCCTTGGTGAAGGCGACGAGTTCAACCTTATTGAATTGGTGGAGTCGAATGAGTCCGCGCGTGTCTTTGCCGTACGATCCTGCTTCGCGTCGAAAGCAGGGCGTATAGGCGGTATACCGAACCGGCAGTGTCTCCTCGGCCAGGATTTCTTCCCGGTGCAGATTGGTGACCGGTACCTCGGCGGTTGGAATTAAGAAGAGTTCTTCGTCGCGCAGCTGAAACAGATCTTCTTCAAACTTTGGCAACTGTCCGGTGCCGGTCATGGCGGCGCGATTGACCAGGAACGGAGGCAACACTTCGCGGTAGCCATGCTGTGTCGTGTGCACATCCAGCATGTAATTAATGAGCGCGCGTTCGAGTCGCGCGCCCATACCGGTCAAGACGGCAAATCGAGCCTTGGCCATGCGAACGGCGCGGTCAAAATCGAGAATGCCCAGGGCTTCGCCGAGATCCCAGTGGGTCTGTATCGTTCCCGTCAGCTTCGGGGGAGCGCCCCATCGACGCACTTCCAGGTTGTCCTCAGCCTGTTGGCCTACGGGAACTGAGGCGTGCGGCGTGTTGGGAATTCTCAACGCAATATGCGCGAGTTGCTCTTCAACAAGGCGGAGTCGCTCTTCACGTCCCTTGATGGTTTCTCCCAGCGCCTTCATGGACGCCGTCTCGTAGTCGGCAGGTTGCTTGTCCCGCTTCAGCCTGGCGACTTCCTCCGATCCCTTCTTCAGCTGGTGCCGCAGCTCTTCGACCTGGACCGTCTGGGTGCGGCGATCCTCCGTCAGCTTTCGGAGATCTTCCCACGCGACATCCTTGCCGCGCGGCCCTAACTGGTCACGCAGGGCGTCAAGGTTGTCCCGCAAAACACGAAGATCGTACATATTCTCTCCCCTTTGAAGCGGCGTGAAATCTAACACCGGATGCCTGGTTAGTCAATGAAATGGGCCACCGTCTGGGATGAGATGAGCGTAAGAAAGGCAATTGACAATGCCCGAAGGTGGCGGCACGATACGGGTCATGAAGTTCGTCTCCAATCCACCGAATCCGTTCGAAACCACACAGCGTGATGGTCTCGAGCCGCCGCGGCGCGTCGAGATCGAGCTCTTCGAAGACGACACCAAACAGATCCTGAGCCGGAACGAGAGTCCCGATCTCCCATTTCGGTGGAGCGTGAATCCCTATAGAGGGTGTTTCCATGCCTGTGCCTACTGTTATGCCCGGCCGGCTCATGAGTATTGGGGGTTCGGCGCAGGAACGGATTTCGAATCCAAGATCGTGCTCAAGCGACGTGCGGCAGCTCTGCTGCGGCAGGCCTTCGCCAAACCGTCCTGGAAAGGCGAGCTGATTGTATTGTCCGGCAATACGGATTGTTATCAGCCTATTGAATCAACGCTCGGTCTGACGCGAGCCTGTCTCGAAGTCTGTGTGGAACACCGAAACCCTGTCGGCATTATCACCAAAGGGGCGGTGGTGGTTCGGGACCTGGATCTTTTTAGGCGGCTTCACGAGGAAGCCTGGATTCGGGTCTACTTTAGTATGGCCTTTGCCGATGACGACATGGCGCGTGTGGTGGAACCGCAAGCACCCAGCATCAGCAAACGCTTTGAGACCATGCGTCTCTTATCAGAAGCCGGCATCCCGACCGGGATTTCTGTGGCGCCAATCATTCCAGGTTTGAATGAAAATGCCATCCCTCAGTTGTTGTCGCGCGCCAAAGCTGCCGGTGCGACGGCCGCCACCTGGAGCTTGCTCCGCTTGTCGGGGCATGTGGAGGCCGTGTTTCTCGAACGCATGCGCGAGGCGTTCCCTGATCGCATCGAGAAGATTATCCACCGCATTCAAGAGGTACGCGGCGGCTCATTGAACGACGCCGCGTTCTTCAGCCGGCATCATGGCAGCGGAACCTACTGGCGCTGTATCGAACAATTGTTTGAGCTCGGATGTCGGCGTGCCGGTTTCGCCTCGGATGATCGACCGGTCCCGCAGACTTTCCGCCGCGCTCAGGCGCAACAATCATTATTTTAAATGGAGGCCTGCTCTGTGAAACATAACCCCGGGTTCTTGAACGTGGTCGAAACAGCCAAACAACGCGTGCGCGAATGCACCGTCTCCGACGTAAAGGCCAAACGGGATCGCGCCGAATCATTTCATTTCGTCGATGTGCGTGAGGATAACGAATACGAGCAGGACCATGCGGCAGGAGCCATCCATCTCGGCAAAGGTGTCATAGAGCGGGATATTGAAACGGTGATTCCGAATAAGCACGAGCCGATCGTCTTGTACTGCGGCGGCGGGTATCGGTCGGTGCTGGCGGCGGATAGCATTCGGCAGATGGGCTATAGCAATGTGATCTCCATGGATGGCGGAATCAAGGCTTGGCGCGGGGCGGGCTATCCCATTGAGAAGGGCCGTCGCCTGTAAGTCATGCCCTTCTCCAGGCGCGAACTTTTCAACAACGCCGGGTTTGGCCTCCTCTTGCTCCCGGCCATTCTGCGATCGCCGCGCAACGTGCTTGGTCACCTGCTCTTTGATCCAGACGGCCCTTTGGTCCCGCCTAAGCCCATTTCCGAGAATGTGTTCAAGCGGAATGGAAAATCGCTGGTGGCGATCGTGCACGGCAAGGATCCAGGCCGCATGCTTCAACGCGCCATCGAACTGTTGGGCGGAATCGATCGATTGGGCCTGCGCGGGCAACGTGTCCTGCTGAAGCCTAACGTCTTGAACGATCGACCGCCCCCTTCGACCACCAATCCACAGGTGGTCGGTGCGATGGCGACACTGGTCAAGGAGACAGGTGCCGCCGAAGTCGTGGTGGCGGATGGATCGGGGATCATCCGACTTCCGACCTCTGCAAATTTGACGAGCACGGGCATGCGATCGGCGGCCGAGGCGGCGGGGGCGAGGGTTCTTGCCTTAGAAGATGAACCGTGGGTGCGGCTCGAGCCGCCCGAGGCAAAAGCCATCACGCAGTTTTATTTTTCTCGGCCGGTGTACAACGCCGACGTCGTGATCAACATGCCGGTGATCAAAACGCACAGGTTCGCGGAGTTTTCCTGCAGCTTGAAGAATTTCGTGGGCGCCGTGCATCCTCGCTACCGGCCCTCCGTGACGTTCTGGACCGGAGACTGGCACGAGCGCATCGCTGAGGTGAATCTCGCCGTGCATCCCACGCTGACGGTAGCTGACGGCACCATGACCATGATCGAGGGGGGTCCGACGTCAGGCACTGCGGCGCAGACCGATCTGCTGATTTGTAGCGGCGACCGGGTCGCCGTGGATCTGGTGGCGATTGCCTTGCTGCGCTCGTTCGGTACCTGGCCGAAGCTTCAGGGAAGGCGGATCCGGGATCAGCGACAGGTCAAACGTGCGGCTGCGCTGGGGCTCGGTGTGGGGTCAGGACGGGATGTGGAACTGGTGAGTGAGGCGGTGGATTCGGCTCCACCAGCCTTTGTTCAGCTGGTGGAGCATATTCGGCAGGATCTACTCAGCGAGTAGTCGCTACTTGTTCGTCCGATCGAACTCCTTGATCACCTGCTCCGTCAGATCGATCGTGTCCTTATTGAAGATCACAATCTTCACCGTTTGTTCGCTGCCCTTGTCCAGTACCAGCTGGTAGCCGGCCTTGTCCGCGACCGTCTGCGTGGCCACCGCAATCTTCTTCATGTAGTCGTCGACGAGTTCCTTCTGCTTGCCCTGTAATTCCTGGTTAAACTCCTGGGCACGCTTCTGGTAGTCCTGAATCTTGCTGCGAAAGGAGGTTTCCTTGTCCTTCTTTTCCGTCTCGCTCAGCTTGGAGGCCTGCTCCTTGAGCTGCTTTTCGCTGTTGCGCAACTCTTCTTCATCCCGAGACAACAGCTTCTGGCGAGTCGCCACATATTCCCGCAACCCATCCAGGGCTCGCTTGCCGGCTTTACTCTTTTCCAGGACCACTTGGGGATCGATGACCCCCATCTTGAATTCTGCCGCGGGGCTCGTCGAGATCACGCCAAGGGTCGCTGCGACGAGAACGCCGACGATTGCCGCAAGCCGGCTTGTTCCTTGCCACTTCACACCCATCTCAGGACTCCTTTCGCCGAAAAAATTGTCTCTGCCACAAACTTTGGGAGAATAGCCGCCCACGGATATCGTGTCAAGAAGGGACCACAGAAGTCCAGCGCGCGATTTGACAGTGAGGAGGTCTGCAGTTATAAGCCACGCAGGGTCGTATTTCATCCCATTGTTCTAGCCTTCCGTCGACCCTCGCGGCTGGAAAGGAGTGTAGGATGCTTTTGGATCGGCAGCAGCCCCATCGCCTATTTGTCAGAGCGCTCCAACACGAAGCGATCAACTGTGAGCAAGCCGGTTGCCCGGGCCCGGTCGAAACCATCGATCAGTCCCAAATGCGCGATCGAGTCAAAACCTTCCATATGCAGTGCGAGCGATGCGGTTGGCAGACCACCGTCACCGGCTCCGAACAACTGACTCCACCCTGGGACAACGCCGCGCTGGAGTTGATGGCCGACGAACATCTCATGCATCAGCAACCGGTCTGTCCGTTCGATGACACGCCGGTGGTGTTTATTTCGATGCCGAACCCGCGACGAAAAGCCAAGTATCGGCTGGCCTGTTTCTACTGTGGCAGGCAGACAGAGATGGACTGGCCACCGCCGGAGAGCAAGCGGTAGGGGTAGCCCGAGGAGCGCAGTTCGTGCGGTGATTCAGGGCAGCTAGACGAAGTACCGGCTGGTGTCGAAGTGGTACTCGGCGTTATCGACAAGTTGTAGAATGCTGTGGCTGTAGAACCCGGCTCCATCCCGCTCGGTGAGATCGAGTTCGGGGCCCTGTTCCACGGGATCGCCCGCCTCATCCGTGATCACCCTCACGGTGGGACGTTCGGCATGTTCTTTCTCCTTGGCCGGCTTCAACACCACGGCCAAGGGGCCGGAGTCCAGTCTGACGAGACTGCCGATCGGAATGATACCGACGCAATTAACGAAGAGCTTCAGCAGCACGGGATCGAAAGATTGCCCGCTTTTGCCGAACATGAACTTGAGCACGTTCGACGGCGACATCGGTTCCCGGCGGTAGACCCGCGACGAGGTCATCGCATCGTAACAATCGGCGATGGTAATGATCCGGCTTGCGACCAACTGCGTCCAGGGGACGCGTAACTTCGGATAGCCGGAGTAATCATAGTTCATATGGTGCTCAAACGAGGCCGCCGCCATCCGAGCCGGAACATTGTTGATTCCCCGCGATTTGACCAGCGTAAAAACGCCTTCCGTGGGGTGTGACCGCATGATGGCCCATTCATCCTGAGTGAACTCTCCGGGCTTGTTCAGCAGGTCCAAGCCAATGGCGCACTTGCCGACGTCGTGAAAGAGGGCCGACAAGCCGAGGTCGGCCAGATCAACCTTCGGATATCCGGCTCGATTCCCCAACGCCATCGCGAGGAGTGACACGTTGACGGAATGGTTGTGCGTATATTGGTCATGGCAGCGCAGATTGGTCAGTCCCAAGAGGGTCGACTCATCCTGCATCATCAACTCGACGATGTTTTGAATCGCGCGCTTAGCTTGTTTAAAGCTCACCGTGCCGCCGGCGCGGGTATTTTGGGCCAAATCACCGACGGCTGCAGCCGCCCTCGCATATCCGCCTTTGGCCATCGCCTTGGCCTTTTGCTTGGGATTTTCAGAGTCGCCGGAGGAGGCCGCTGTGCCTGAGCCATGGACGCCATCCGCCGACTGACCCTGGTCGAGGTGCCGAAGGTTGAGCACACGCGGTTCTTCCAGCTCGATACCGTTGACCCCTGCAGTCTTGAGCGCCTCCTGCAAATCGTCGAGGGTATGTTTTTCGGGGTCGAGGCTGACAAACAGGTACGCAAACTCCCGTAAGTCTTTTGATTCTGCTGTCGACGCGAACGACACACCCCCGGCGTGCCATTTATTCAGCGCTTCGATAATGCTTGAAAACACCGCCATCTGCTGCGAGTTCATTTTTAAATGGCTGTCCCCGAGAAACAAGAAGTCGTTCTGCAATCGCAGCACGATGGGGTGGTCCGCAGCCAGGGTTTTTACCAACGTCAGCATGGAGTCCACAGGCTTGTCGAGCGCCGCATTCGTGCGGCCGTGAATGCGTGACGTTTTGATCAGGACGTTCAGCTGCGTCACCAGCTGAATGCCCAGCATGGCCAGCTGCTGATCGAGGATGTCGCCGGCCTCTGAACCTTTGGCGATCTTATTTGCCAGCGACCGCTCGTGCGTGAGGATCGGATGTGCCCCGTCGGCGTTCGGACCTGAGTGGGCAGGGGAAGGTGAATCGCTCACTGGTGGTATCCTCGCAATCAGGAATTTGCGGCCGATGGGGTGTGCTGCCGATGCTGGCGACTGGCGACGGAGAGGGCGGTGGTGCAGGCTTGTCGGATGGCCGTGCCGCCTTTTTTCTGGCCGAGTGCCAGAGCGGCAATCGCCGCCGGCGTCGCCAGCTTCCCGAGCATATCTGCGGCAAGCAGGGCCAGCTCTTCTTTTTTCTTTCGATTGGTCCAGGACCACTCGGTCAACAATCCTTGCCAGTAGGGGACGGCTTCATCGACGGCGGTCTGTTTTATGGCCAGGTAAATCGCCCGTTTTTCAGCCGACGACCGGTCATGGAATTCGTCCGCTGTCACGAAGGGGGCCCAGACAGAAAAGGCCGCGCTGAATTGTCCGCTGGCGAGGACCTTCATAGCCGTCAAACGAACCGTTTCGTCACCGTCACCGAGCAAGGCGACCAACTTGCTCCCGTTGCCGGACGGGCGTAGCATCGCCAGAAGCCGAAGGGCATCGCGCCGCACAGCCGCCTCCGGATGTCGAAGCGATTTTTCTACAGCATCGGCGAAACGAGGATCGTGCCAACGGGTGATGAGCGTCAGCAAATTCTTCACATAGACTGGTCTCTTATCGGTCAAGCCCCGGACGATCGGATCGGCGTTGTCTTTGGCAATCGTTTGTAACGCTTCCATCACGATCGCCTGATGCATCGGCCCCTCCAAGGCGGCCAACAGGGCGCAGAGTCCAGGGACCGTCTCCTTGCTCATCATGAGCAGGAGGGTGAGTAGACCTTCGGCCTTCGCATGGGGCGTTCGGTTCAGGTAGGTGCCGATGGCTATCAATCGTTCTGGGGTACCCAAACCTTCAAACAGGCCGACGACCTGCCGCTTGTGGGGCTCCGAAAGATCCGGACGAACCGCCTCGACATCTTGTAGCAAGGTCAACACGGTTTCGAGTACCGTCCATTGCCCATTGCGAAGGAGTACGTCAAGGACGCCATCCCACACCTCGAAGAGTTTGGTCAACACAGCGGCGGATTGTTCTGACGCCAGTACGGCGGTTAAGACATCAAGAATATAGAGGGTGGCATCGCGAGCGGTTTCCGCTTTGATTTCTTGTGTTAAGGCGTCGAGTTCGGGTTGAGAGACTTCATACCCGACGACACTGGCTTGGAAGCGTTGATTCCTGGCGGTGCCGGTGCCCGTTGCCCCGCTGACCCCCTCCGGTAAGCCATTGCCTTCGCTCCCGGGCGAGCCGGCGCTACGCTCCTTGTTACCGGAGACCCTTGCCCGCTCGCGGTCGAGGAGCTCGCGGAGAGACGTCACCGACAGATTCATGTAGCCCTGAGTCTGCAATTCGAGTTCATCGGCTCCGAATCCGGAGGACCGGACCAGTTCTTCCGCGGTAACCAGGGTGATGGTAGAAAGGTTCTTCGCCCATAAGCGCGTGACGATATCGTCGTCGTCTTCGTCGTTCGGTTCCTCTTCCGATCCTGTGTCGCGAGAAGAGGTTCCCCACAAGGCATCCAGGAAAAACGAGAGGTCGGCTTGGGTCAGCCCTTGGTGGAACGTCAATTCTCGAATCCCATCCGAATACATTGTGAATGCGAAGCTGTCCCCGGTGGCATCACGTTCAGGTTCGTAGACGACTTCGTCTCTGAAGAACAATTGGTTGCGTTGCACTAGGAATGCGAGGCGGGCGTGATGCTCGAGATGCTGCGTCAGCTCGTCGTAAAACTGCTGAAAAAATCGCTGCGCGACAGGATTCTTCGTGCCGTACGTCCGCGCGGACTTGGCTGTCTTGTCGAGCAGTTTGAGTAACTGCTTGACCGCGGTCACCTCCGGATCGACGCCTTCTTTTACGAAGGGTACGATGGGAGTTCCCTCCTCGAAAGACTGAGTAGATTCCATATGATCCAGTCGTACCTCGGGGTCCTCTCTTCGTCAAGAAAATTGCCGCTCCGCGCAGTCCCGGTTCAAGTCCAAGTCCCTGTGGGCTCAGGTCGGGTGGCAGGTGAGTCTCACATTGCGTCGCGTCCTGCGAGGCGTTAGAATTCTGCGATGAATCTTGTAGAGACTCCTCCGCTCATTCTTTGTTTTGGTGATAGTCTCACCGCCGGCTACCAAACACCCAGTCCCGCGCATCCTCACGCGGAGGAGACGCCCTATGGACAGGTCTTGCAGGAACGGCTTGGCAGCCGAGGACGGGTGGAAATCAGTGGGATCTGCGGTGAAGTGACCGGCGAAATGGTGTTACGGTTTCGTTCTGCGGTGCTGAATCGTCGTCCTCAGACGGTGATCATTCTCGGAGGAACGAACGACCTGGGATGGAATGCTGATCCTTCCGAGATCATGCGGAATCTCACTAAGATGTATGAACTGGCACGGGCTGCCTCGATTGTGCCTATCCCTGTGACCGTACCCTCCATTCGTGTCGAGGTGGGCCAAGACAGTCCTGATGCCGTCTCCTGGCTCGCCGAACATATTCAACGGCGGCAACGTCTGAATACATTGATCGCGGACTATGCGGGGAGGAAAGGTGTGCCTTATTTCGATCTATTCACTGCCACAGCCGAACCGGACTCACTCTTACTGGCCAAACCTTACTCGAATGACGGACTCCATCTGACCACGAGCGGCTACCATCAGTTCGGCCGGTTGCTTTACGAACAGCTGTTTTCTTTTCCTGCGGCAGTTCACCCGAGGGCCTCGGACTCGGCAGGTTCATGATCGGGGATGTCACTGATCGAGATTTTGCCAGGGTGGTAGAGCAGGCCCGGATGCCGGTGTTGGTCGAATTCTGGCAACCGAGCTGCGGTCACTGTGTCGCACTCTTGTCGCAGCTGGAACAGTTGCAGGAGGAGGTAGGACAGGCGCTGACGATCGTGAAGATGAACGTCCAGGAAAACTTTCAGATTCCTGCTGAACTCGATATCAGTTCATTGCCGGCGCTGGCCCTGTTTGAGCGAGGAGTGTTCGTGCGGTTTATCGGAGGAATCGGCAAGAAAGACGAGATTCGGAAGCAGCTGCCTCTCGATTAGCAGTCTGCGATCCCAAGACTTGGCAGGCGGGACCTCCAGGGGGTTCAAAAGCATACCTCGGCCAGGTTTTTTCTTAGCCTGCGTCTAAAGCACTCGCCAGCTGCGGCCATCATTCTGTATCATCCGTTCGGCTTCTACCGGGCCCCAGGTTCCCGCGGGGTATTCTGGCAACCAGCGCAGTTTCTGCTGCGCCCAGCCATCCAGGATCTTGGTCACCCAGGCCCAGGATGCCTCCACGGCGTCGCGACGCATGAATCGAGAAGCGTCGCCGGCCATGACATCAAGCAACAATCGTTCGTAGGCTTCCGGGGACGGGCGTCCAAACACATCGCAATATTGAAAGTCCATCTCCACGGGATGGGTTTGTGCGCGGGTGCCGGGGACTCTCGAAATGATGCGCAAAGACAGGCCCTCGTCCGGCTGAATCCGTAACGTGAGAACATTCGCCGGTTGAGGATGGGCGGGGTTGGCATTAAACAAAATTTGCGGAATGTCCTTAAACTGCACGGCGATTTCGCTGGCTCGCTTGGGCAGGGCCTTGCCGGTGCGCAGGTAAAACGGCACCCCCGACCAGCGCCAGTTTTCGACGAACGCTTTCACCGCCACATAGGTTTCCGTGGTGGAGTTCGGATTGACGCCCTTGTCTCGGCGGTATCCCGGTATCGGTCCCTCATGCGCAGGGCCCTCCGCATATTGCGCCCGAACCGTATACTGCTCGACATCCTTGCCGACAATGGGCCTGAGACAGCGCAGCACTTCCATCTTGGCATTGCGAACGACGTTGGGATCGAGGGAGTAGGGCGGCTCCATCGCGACGAGACAGAGCAGTTGCAACAGATGATTCTGGATCATATCTCGCAGGGCGCCGGCTTCTTCGTAATAGCTGGCTCTCGTCCCGACGCCTTCCGCTTCACTGACGGTAATCTGGACATGATCGATGTACTTATGATTCCAGATGGGTTCGAAAATGCTGTTGGCGAAGCGGACCACCATGAGGTTTTGGACCGTCTCCTTCCCCAGGTAGTGATCGATCCGAAAAATCTGGGATTCGTCGAAGACCTTGCCGGTCACTTCGTTGATCTGCTGCGCGGAGGCCAGATCACGTCCCACGGGCTTTTCGACGATGATGCGCGCATAGGGTGAATCAGCCGGTGGAGTTGCGAGACCTGCCTGAGCCAGCCCTTCGCAAACCGAGGCAAAGGAACTCGGTGGAATACTCAGATAGAAAATCCGGTTACCGGGCAGCTGCATGCTGCGCTCAACCTGTTCGGCCTTGTCACGGAGTGCGCTGTAGGTCTTGGGGTCGTCGTTTTCACCTTGGATATAGAATAGATGGGGTTCGAAGGCTTGCCAGGTGTCCTCCACCAAAGCTTGCCGCGAATGCTTGATCACCCCTTCTCGGACCACATGACGGAATTCCTGATCGCTCATCGGCTTACGGCCCAATCCAATCACCGCATACTTGGCCGGCAAGAGGCCGTCGAGCAGCAGGTTATAGACGGCCGGGATGAGGCGCCGTCGCGCGAGGTCTCCCGAGCCGCCGAAAATGATCAGCGTGCACGGCTCGACCTGAGTGACCGACTCGGGGAGGGGCTTGATGTCGACGGGAGTTGTGGGGGAGGACATAATCTGAGTTTCCGGTGGTTGAGGTGTCAGCGCCTGACGCTGTGTCCGCCGAAGGCGTTGCGCAAGGCCGCCAACATTTTTTCCGCGAAGGATTCTTCCTGCCGCGATCGAAACCTCGTGAACAACGCCGCAGTCAAGGTCGGAACCGGCACATCCTTATCGATCGCGTCTTGAATCATCCAGCGGCCCTCGCCGGAATCCTGCACATAGCCTTTTAGCTTTTCCAGTTTTGGATCTTGCTGCAAGGCGCCAACGGCCAGTTCCAACAGCCACGATCGCACCACGCTGCCGTGCATCCACACATCGGCGATCTTGCCCAGGTCGAGGCGATACTCGCTTTTCGCCATAAGTTCGAAGCCCTCGGCATAGGCCTGCATCATGCCGTATTCGATGCCGTTGTGGACCATTTTGACGTAGTGCCCGGCGCCGTGCGCGCCCATATGGGCCCAACCCTGTTCAGGCGCCAAGGTTTGGAAGATCGGGGTCAATCGTTGAACCGGCTCGTGCTCGCCTCCGACCATGAGACAATAGCCCACCGTCAGCCCCCAGACCCCGCCGCTGGTTCCGACATCGACATAGTGAATGCCCTTCTTCTTCAGCTCGGCGGCGCGGCGTGTGTCATCGTGAAAGCGGGTATTGCCTCCGTCGATGATGGTATCGCCCGGTTGGAGCAAGGCCGCAATGGCTTGCACGGTTTCTTCAGTCGGCGCTCCCGACGGCACCATGACCCAGACGGCGCGGGGAGCCGCCAATTTTGAAATGAGATCGCTCAGTGACGAGGCGCCCACACAACCCTTGCTCTCCGCCTGCTTCACAATTTCTGGAGCACGATCGTAGGCCACGACGCGGTGCCGCCCCTGCTGCAAACGCGTGACCATGTTCATCCCCATCTTGCCGAGTCCGACAAATCCGAGTTCCATAGTTGACCCTCTCTGATGATGCGGCTGTGGGATGCCTGATGCTGAGAGCGCGTGAACCACTCAGCACGGCACTGATCTAATTTGCGCCGATGGTACCATGCCCGGACAGGAACGCCAACGGATGCCTGCGGTTGAACGCAGACGATCTGTCCCTGTTAATCCACGCGCGGTGGAAGCGGGATGTCGCGGAACAGGGCGTCGGCGAATCGCCGACCGCACGTGAGTCGTTCGTGAAGCGTGGCCGCACTGAGGAATTGGCCGGCCAGGTCGCCGAGTGCCGGATCGCGCGAAGCCATGAAGCGAAGCGAATCGACCGGCGCTGTGAGCCAGAGACCTCGAGTGCGAAAGAATGCCGAGAGACAGTCCTCGAAAAAGACCTGCAGGAGGTATTGGGCAGTGTTGGGCTTGTCACGCAGATCTTCGACTTTGCCCAGCCAATGGAGACAGTCCGCTTTCAGACGGATGCGTTCATGGAGACTGGCTGCCGGGGGACCCTGGCGGAACCGTTGCGCGGCTTTGGCGATCACCTGAGCCGCAATCTCCTCATGGTCGAACAGAATCCGCCCCTTACGGAGCAGGGGCGCCAGACGGGGAGAATAGTCGAGATCCTCGGAGACGGTTTTGTATTCGCCGTAGCGAATGTCTACCAGACGGTCGGCGACGCGAATCATTTCCTGTCCATTAGCCGGTCCCTTGACCAGGACGATGAGATCGATATCGCTGTGGGCCGTCACGGCGCGCCGCGCCCCTGACCCCACGAGAATGACACCGACCAAATCGCCGCCGCGTTTGGCGCGTACGTATTTGACTGCGACGGCGAGGGCGTCGTCGTAGTCGGGCGGGGGAACTGCCGGGGGCATTTCCGGAGGTTCAGGAATGTCGAGCAGCTCAGCCCTCAATTCTTCGGATGAAGGAAGGCTTGGCGAAGACGGTGACGAGGAAGCGGCCAAGTGTGGTTCCATGGGTAGTCGCTATGTCCTAAAATGTGTCAGGTGGCCTGCACACGACGAATATGTTGTTCAAGAGTGCCGAGCCACTGGTCGAAGGGTTGCTCGGCGTCGACGACAATCTCAAGTTTTCCATTGGGGAGTTTGCGGACTACGCCGGGAGTTTCCGGGGAGAGGGGAATTTCCACCCACTCGCGATTGAGGCCCAAGGCATCGGTCAGGTCGAGAATCCGGCTGATCTGTTGAAACGATACCGCGTCGAGCGTCACGCATACCTCTCAGTGTTGTCCGGTGTGAGGGCATTTTAGGAGGGGGCCGACGGCCTGTCAATGCGAGGAGGCCGCTATGAGTGAAGCACACGCGCCACAATGTCGGCCGCGCGCTCGATGGCATCGGCCGACACGTCCAGATGTGTCACCGCGCGACAGGTCTTGCCGCCGACAGCGTTCAGGAGGAGGCCTTCCCGCTTGAGCGCCGCGACGAAGTCCGGCATTGAGAGCTGTGAACTATGCACATCGAAGAACAAAATGTTCGTCTCGACCGCATCGGGATTGATAGAGACGGCAGGAATCTGTCGGAGGAGCGCGGCGAGCCGCCGCGCATTCGCATGATCGTCTGTCAGCCGTTGAATATTGTGGTCCAGCGCATAGAGGCCCGCAGCGGCCAGGATACCGGCTTGGCGCATGGCGCCCCCATACATTCGGCGGAACCGTCGCAGGCGGTCCAATAATCCTACATCGTCCGTGGCAATCAACGAACCGGCCGGCGCGCCAAGTCCTTTCGAGAGACAGAAGGTGACCGTCTCAAAGTGCTGGGCGTAGTTCGCTGCAGAGGTCCCCGACCCCACCACGGCATTGAAAAGCCGAGCTCCGTCCAGGTGCATGGGTACTTCATGGCTGGAAGCCACGGCGCGAATGTCTTGGATAGATGAAAGCGGATAGATTGTCCCACCGCCCGCATTGTGAGTGTTTTCGAGACAGATCAGCGCGGTTTGAATGCTGTAGGCATCCTTGGGGCGGATGGCGGCCTCAATCTGCTCGGCCGTCATAAGCCCTTGCGTACCGTTCACCCAATGCAATTGCACACCGGCCAGCGCCGCCGCCGCGCCCTGTTCATACCGCACGATGTGTGAGTGACGCTCAACAATCACTTCACGTCCTGGTTCCGCCTGCGCGCGCAAGCAGAGTTGATTCCCCAGCGTGCCGGATGGCACGAAGAGCGCGGCTTTTTTTCCGACCAGCGCCGCGCCGCGTGCCTGAAGTTGGTTCACGGTGGGGTCTTCCCCATACACATCGTCGCCCACCTCGGCGCGCGCCATGGCTTCGCGCATGCCAGGAGAAGGCTTGGTGACGGTATCGCTGCGGAGATCAATCATGGGCTGACGCGCTCTGCACATGCTGGGTTAGCCGCGGCATGAGTCGGCTCGAGCGGCATTCTAGCAAATTTTCCTCTTGCCGGTGATACACTGAGCCTCAGTTGGAGTCGCATGGAGCGATTGCGTCGTTCAGTTGCCCGATTCATACAGGCCGAGCCGCAGGAACTGCGGCCGTTGGCCTGGTCGTTTGGCTATTTCTTCTGCCTCCTCTGTGGTTACTACATCCTTCGTCCCGTGCGCGATGAAATGGCCATTCAGGGCGGTGTCCACAATCTGCCCTGGATGATGACCGGCACGTTTGTGACCCTGCTGGCGGTGACGCCCTTGTTCGGCTGGCTGTCGGCTCGCGCTTCTCGCTACCGCCTTCTGCTTGCGGTCTACAGTTTCTTCATCGCCAATCTCATCGCCTTGTATCTCTTGATGACCAGCCAACTGTACATCGAGTGGGTCGCGCGCGGATTCTTCGTCTGGCTCTCGGTGTTCAACCTCTTCGTGGTGTCGATCTTCTGGAGCTTCATGGCTGATCTCTTCACGCCGGCGCAGGGCGCGCGTCTCTTCGGCGTGATTGCGGCAGGGGGAAGCACCGGCGCGTTGTTGGGCCCCCTGCTCACCACCGGCCTGACCTATCTGCTCCCGGTTCCTGTGCTCATGCTGGCCTCGGCAGTCTTTTTGATGGCCTGTACCGGATGCATCTACAAACTGGAGGCTTGGAGTCGTACGCGGTCTGTGTCCCATCGGGAGAACATCGGGGAACCGTTGGGCGGCAGTTTGCTGGCTGGGATTCAGTTGGTGTGGGCGTCGCCTTATCTGCTCGGTATCTGCGGATATCTCTCGCTCCTGACCATGACTGCCACGTTTCTTTACCTCGAACAAGTGCGTTTGGTGGCCGAACACTTCTCCACGCCGGAAGCCCGAACGCGTTTGTTCTCCACGCTGGATTTTGCGACCAACGTCCTCACCTGGCTGACCCAGATCCTCATCACGAACCGTCTGGTTGGCCGGTTTGGCTTGATCGCCCCGCTGCTGTTTCTTCCGCTCATCAGCCTGGTCGGCTTTCTAGGCATCGCCCTGTGGCCAGGCCTGGTGGTGTATGTGAGTTTTTCCGTCCTGCGGCGAGTCGGGGAGTATGCGTTATCGAAACCGGCTCGCGAGGTGTTGTTCACGGTGTTGAGTCGCGAAGAAAAATACAAGGCGAAGAATTTCATCGACACGGCAGTTTCGCGCGGAGGCGATGCGTCCACTGGATGGTTGGTATCAGGAATCAAACTCCTCGGTGTGACCACCGCCCACATCGCCTGGGCCCTCCTCCCGCTCACGTTGCTCTGGGCCTGGCTGGGCCGCTGGCTCGCCGCCTCCCACCGCGCGCAGGTTCGCGAGCTTCTTCCTCACGCGCCACTTCACGAGCACCGGCGGGAGACGACGGGTCCTGTCTTTGACTCGCAAAAAAATCGCATGGTATAGTCCGCCCGGCAGTAATCAGTCAGATATTGTTAAATGACGGGCGGCCTGTCGCCGGCACCAAGTTGCCTCATTCACCAGATCAATACGCAGGAACACCATGGTTGAAGTTCCGGTCAAACTGTATCTCGATAAGTTGTTGAAATTGTCACGGGAA